>JBAWWI010000054.1:0-14203 GCA_037146835.1 Actinomycetes bacterium
GAGAGGAACCAAATGTACGAGTGGAGCGAAGAGCACAAGATGATCCGCGATGCGGTTCGCCAGTTCATCGACGCAGAGGTTCGCCCTCGTCGCGAGGAACTCGAGTTTGGAGATACCCCTCCTTACGATGTGATTCGCTCGTTCTACCGAACCTTCGGCATGGATCAGATGGCACGCGACTCTTTCGCTCGCCGTATTGCGCGTGACGCTGAGGTTGAGGCTGGCACTGCGCCTGCCCTAGAGGGGAGAGAGCCCGCTGGCAACAACGCAGGCATGACGCTCATCCCCATTATTGAACTCTGCCGATGCTCGCCAGGGCTTGTTACTGCAATGGGAGTAAGCACCGGCCTAGCAGCAGCAACAATCATGAGTCGCGGAACTGTTCGACAGAAAGAGCGTTGGGCGCTTGATCTGCTCACCTTTGAGAAGGTTGGCGCATGGGCAATCACGGAGGCCGACTCTGGCTCAGATGCCTTCGGCCGTATGCAGTCAACAGCGCGTCGTGACGGCGACGAGTATCTCCTCAATGGTTCAAAGACGTTTATTACAAACGGCCCATACGCTGATACCACGGTTTTAATCTGCAAACTCGACGAAGGTAACCCGCCCTCGGAGCGCAAGATTCTCTCCTTTGTACTCGATAAAGGTATGGAGGGTTTTGAGCAGACCAAGCCAATGCGCAAGATGGGCATGCACTCTTCACCGACTGGAATGCTCTTCCTCTCGGATGTGCGCGTAGGCAAGGATCGCCTTCTTGGTGAGACGGAGGATGTTCCTTACCGTGAGGGTGCAAAGCAAGCGTTCTCGATTGAGCGCGTTGGTGTTGCAGCAATGGCACTTGGGATCGTTGACCGCTGCCTAGAACTAAGCATTTCCTATGCCAAGGAGTGCGTACGCTTCGGTAAGCCGATCGGTGAGCACCAGCTCATTCAGGACAAGTTGGCCCGCATGGAGATGGCGAGATTCAACCTTGAGAATCTTGTTTTCCGCAGCATCGAGAAGTCCGCTGCCGGCGTTGCCCTTGAGCTCGCTGAGGCATCAGTGATGAAGCTCTACTCAGCTCGCGCAGCCATGGAGGTTGCCCTCGAGGCAGTGCAGCTGCACGGCGGAAATGGTTACATGGCCGAGTACGAGGTAGAGCAGTTGGCACGTGACGCCAAGGTGCTGCAGATCTATGCCGGTACCGACGAGATCCAAATCTCCCAGATTGCACGGTCTTTGCTCAGTTAAGGCCCTTATTGTTTGGGTTTTTAGGGACCCATCGTGTAAGTTGTAGGGACCAAGCGGGCCAATGTCGTCCCGTCGGTGAATCCAATACCTGAGGTAACCGCTATCTAGGGCTCGAGAGAGTCCGGCGGAGTCTCAGACCCGACGAACGACGAAAGCGATACAAGCTCGATGGCTCCTTCATACCCTGCACGTCAATACCCTCCACGTCAAGGTCTCTATGACCCCGCATTCGAGCACGACGCATGCGGTGTTGCATTTGTAGTTGATATGCACGGTCGCCGCACGCATAGTCTCGTCGAGAAGGGCATTACTGCACTCTGTAATCTGGAGCACCGCGGAGCCTCTGGGAGTGAGCCCAATACCGGTGATGGCGCTGGGATATTGATACAGGTACCCGATGCTTACTACCGCGCTGTTGCCGAGTTTGAACTCCCCGAGCCCGGCGCCTACGCAACCGGTATTGGCTTCCTACCCGCGTCCTCTGATGAAGCTGAGATCGCAGAGAAAGCAATAGACGCGATCGTCGCGGATGAAGGTCTTGTAGTTATTGGTTGGAGAGATGTCGCCACAGAATCTTCGATGATTGGTGCAACTGCACGCGCAGCGATGCCATCGTTTCGACAGGTATTTATATCAGGCGCAGATAGCAGTGGCACCGGCGGCCTGAGTGGTATCGACCTAGATCGAAGAGTATTTATCGCTCGTAAGCGTATTGAGCGTGAGGTGGTCTCGGCTACTGGCGAGAAGGTCTACTTCTCGAGCCTCTCGGCGCGAACAATTGTCTACAAGGGAATGCTCACCACTCCGCAACTAAAGGATTTCTTCCCCGAACTCAGCGATGAGCGAATCGAGAGCTCTCTCGCGCTGGTGCACTCGCGTTTCTCAACCAACACATTTCCATCTTGGCCACTTGCTCACCCGTATCGATTTGTTGCACATAACGGTGAGATCAACACGCTTAAAGGGAACAGAAACTGGATGCGCGCACGTGAGGCTCTTCTCGCCTCGGACCTCCTACCGGGAGACCTAGACCGCATCTTCCCAATCTGTGATCCGCTCGGCTCTGACTCTGCTTCCTTCGATGAAGTCCTCGAGCTTCTCCACCTCGGCGGCAGGTCGCTTCCACACGCCGTGTTGATGATGATTCCAGAAGCGTGGGAGAACCACGAGTCGATGAGCGCTGAGAAGCGAGCCTTCTATCGTTTTCACTCCTCTGTTATGGAGCCATGGGACGGCCCAGCTGATATCGCATTTACTGATGGAACTGTTATAGGCGCAGTGCTTGATCGCAATGGGCTACGCCCCTCGCGCATCTGGGTCACCGATGACGGACTCGTCGTTATGGCCTCTGAGGTTGGGGTGCTTGACATAGACCCAGCGCGTATCGTGATGAAGCGACGCCTAGAGCCAGGGCGCATGTTCCTTGTAGATACTGCTCAGGGCCGCATAATCGAGGATGAAGAGATTAAGGCTGGGCTTGCAGGCGATCAGCCCTACGCAGATTGGCTCGACGCCGGCCTTGTTCACTTAGATGATGTTCCTTCGCGAGTGGCGCTGAGCCCGGTCCACGCGACTGCTGTGCAGCACCAGCGGCTATTTGGTTATACCCAAGAAGAGATGCGATTGCTCGTCGCGCCAATGGCGCGTACCGGTGCAGAGGCACTCGGCTCAATGGGTACCGACACGCCGATAGCAGTCCTATCGAATCGTGCTCGCCCCTTATACGACTACTTCCAGCAGCTATTCGCACAAGTAACTAACCCACCGCTCGATGCAATCCGCGAGGAGCTGGTTACCTCTATTGGCTCGACAGTAGGCCCAGAGTCAAACCTGCTCTCTCCCGGCCCCGAGTCGTGCCGACAGATTGTGCTTCCGCACCCGATCATCGATAACGACGATCTGGCGAAACTGCGCTACATAGATGAAGAGGGTGGGGTCGAGGGGTTCAAGCCCGTCACTATCGACATCCTCTACCCGGTTGCGGGAGGAGGTGCTGCTCTCGGCGAGGCGATTGAGAACGTGCGCCGACTGGCGAGTGATGCAATTGCAGGTGGAGCGAACCTAGTAATCCTCTCAGACCGATATGGAGATAAGGACCAAGCTCCGATACCAGCGCTCCTTGCAACCTCTGCGGTGCATCACCATCTCATTCGAGAGAAGACGCGCACGCGTGTGGGCCTGATCGTCGAGACGGGTGACGCGCGTGAGGTGCATCACCTTGCGCTGCTCATCGGGTTTGGTGCTGCAGCAGTTAACCCTTACCTCGTATTCGATGCACTACGCGACCTCATTACAGATGGGCATCTGCTCCTCACTCCCCGAAAGGCCTCCAAGCAGTATGTAAAGGCGGCTGGCAAGGGAATTCTAAAGATCATGTCCAAGATGGGGATCTCAACAGTTGCTTCATATACAGGAGCGCAGGTCTTCGAGGCAATAGGGATTAGCGATTCAGTGATTGACGAATACTTCACTGGAACAACTAGCCGCCTAGGTGGAATTGATCTGGATGTAATCGCAGCAGAGGTGGCTCAGCGCCATGCATCGGCATACCCTGCGCGCCCTGAGGAGCGTGCTCACCGAACCCTTGAGGTAGGCGGCGAGTACCAGTGGCGCCGTGAGGGCGAGTACCACCTCTTCAATCCAGAGACGGTCTTCAAACTTCAGCACGCGACTCGAACAGGGCGTTTTGACGTATTCAAGGAGTACACGCGTCTAGTTGATGATCAGTCTGAGCGTTTGGCGACACTTCGCGGGCTCTTTAGTTTTAAGGATGGAGTTCGTGCCCCAATCTCGATTGATGAGGTTGAGCCGGTCTCAGAGATAGTGAAGCGTTTCTCCACTGGTGCAATGTCTTATGGGTCGATCTCGGCCGAGGCGCACGAGACTATGGCGATCGCTATGAACCGTCTAGGAGCAAAGTCCAATACAGGTGAGGGCGGAGAAGACGCCGATCGCTTTACGCCCGACGCGAATGGCGATCTGCGCCGCTCTGCTATCAAGCAGGTTGCATCTGGCCGCTTTGGTGTTACAAGCGAGTACTTAGTAAACGCTGACGACATTCAGATCAAGATGGCTCAAGGCGCAAAGCCTGGTGAGGGCGGTCAGCTTCCCGGGCACAAGGTCTACCCATGGATAGCCAAGACTCGCCACTCAACCGCTGGTGTCGGTCTGATCTCGCCGCCCCCTCACCACGACATTTACTCAATTGAGGATCTCGCTCAGTTAATCCACGACTTAAAGAACGCGAACCCAATAGCGCGTGTTCACGTCAAGCTCGTGGCCGAGGTTGGGGTTGGTACCGTCGCCGCAGGTGTAGCAAAGGCTCATGCCGATGTTGTGCTGATCTCAGGTCATGACGGTGGAACAGGAGCCTCGCCGCTTACTTCGGTTAAGCACGCAGGTGGCCCTTGGGAACTTGGCCTTGCCGAGACTCAGCAGACGCTGCTTCTCAATGGTCTGAGAGATCGCATCGTTGTGCAGACTGACGGGCAGCTAAAGACCGGTCGTGACGTAATTATTGCTGCGCTTCTCGGTGCCGAGGAGTTCGGATTTGCCACAGCGCCTCTAGTTGTTAGCGGCTGCATCATGATGCGCGTCTGTCACCTCGATACATGCCCTGTTGGCGTTGCAACCCAGAACCCAGAGCTTCGAAAGAAGTACACCGGTAAGCCGGAGTTTGTAGTGAATTTCTTTGAGTTCATTGGCGAGGAGGTGCGTGCACTCCTTGCTGAGCTTGGATTCCGCAGTATCGCCGAGGCCGTAGGCCATGCTGAGATGCTAGATACTCAGAGGGCAATCGATCACTGGAAGGCATCGGGCCTAGACCTATCGCCGATTCTCTACGTTCCAGAGTTTGATGAAACAGAGCAGGATCGACTCTGCACCAAGACACAGGATCACGGACTCGATAGAGCCCTCGACATGTCGCTTATCCAGCAAGCGTCTAACGCTTTAGAGACAGGGGCGCCGCTGCGCTTCTCGTCAGAGGTGCGCAACATCAACCGTACGGTCGGGACCATGCTGGGCTCGGAGCTCACTCGTCGTTATGGCTCTCAAGGATTGCCGGACGGAACGATCAGCATTGACTTTACTGGCTCCGCAGGTCAATCCTTCGGGGCGTTCCTCCCTCGTGGCATAACGCTTCGCCTTGAAGGGGATGCGAACGACTACGTAGGCAAGGGTCTATCTGGTGGGCGCGTTGTGATACGCCCTGCAGCATCGAGTGCTTTTGTCGCCGAGGAGAACATCATTGCTGGCAATGTCATTCTCTACGGAGCAACTAGTGGCGAGGCATACCTGCGCGGCATTGTCGGCGAGCGCTTCTGTGTGCGCAACTCCGGAGCTACTGCGGTGGTTGAGGGTGTCGGCGATCATGCGTGCGAGTACATGACCGGCGGAAGAGTTGTGGTTCTAGGCAGAACTGGTCGCAACTTTGGAGCTGGAATGTCTGGCGGTATTGCTTTCGTCCATGACTCTGACGGCGATTTCTACACACGCCTAAATCGCGAGATGGTTGACCTTGATGTTCTCGAGGAAGACGATAAAGAGTGGCTGCGCGAGACCATTGCTATGCACCTTGAGGAGACAGGATCTGCGTTAGCGCAGCGAATCCTTGGTGATTGGCACTCTCAGGTTGGGCATTTTGTAAAGGTGATGCCTCAGGACTACAAACGAGTGCTCGATGCGGCGCGAACCGCTGAAGAGCGTGGACTCACGGTCGAGGAAGCCATCATGGCTGCCTCGCGTGTATGAGCGGACGGAATTGATATGGGTGAAGTAACAGGTTTTATGAAGTACGACCGAGAGGGGCCCAAGCGCCGCCCTGTCGAACTTCGTTTAAAGGATTGGCGAGAGGTCTATGAGCCGTTCGCCGTCTCAGACTTAAAGGAGCAGGCAGCACGCTGCATGGACTGCGGTATTCCGTTCTGCCATAACGGCTGCCCCCTCGGGAACTTGATCCCTGAGTGGAACGATCTTGTATATAGAGATGATTGGCGCGAGGCAATCGATCGACTTCATGCCACGAATAACTTCCCTGAGTTCACCGGACGCCTCTGCCCAGCACCCTGCGAGTCTGCGTGTGTCCTCGGTATCAACGAAGATGCTGTGAGTATTAAGCAGGTTGAGGTAACAATTATTGAGCGTGCGTGGAGTGAAGGCTGGATAGAGCCAGTCATCGCAACTACTAAGACAGGCAAGAAGGTCTGCGTAGTCGGCTCAGGGCCTGCCGGCCTTGCAGTCGCTCAGCAACTAACGCGCGCAGGTCACAGCGTCGTGGTATTCGAGCGTGCGGATCGCATCGGTGGCCTCATGCGCTACGGCATCCCTGAGTTCAAGATGGAGAAGCGCTTCCTAGATCGTCGCCTAGGGCAGATGGAGGCCGAGGGCACGGAGTTTCGGGTGAACTCAAATGTCGGGGAGAACATCTCCGTTGAGTCATTGAAATCTGATTTTGATGCCATTGTGCTTGCGGGTGGATCCACAATCGCGCGTGACCTCCCAATTCCAGGGCGCGAGCTAAACGGAGTAATGCAGGCAATGGAGTTCTTGCCGCCAGCGAATCGCGTTCAGGCCGGAGATATGGATGAGCACCCTGTATCTGCCAAGGGCAAGCATGTTGTCATCATCGGTGGTGGCGATACAGGCGCAGACTGCCTCGGCACATCACATCGACACGGAGCTGCATCGGTCCATCAGTTCGAGATCATGCCAAGACCTCCAGATGAGCGCGCTGAGAGCACTCCATGGCCACAGTGGCCACTGATGATGCGTACCTCTTCAGCTCACGAAGAGGGAGGGGAGAGAGTTTTCTCCGTGAACACTGAGTGTTTCATCGGCGACGAGAACGGCAATGTAACTGCACTGCGCGCACATGAAGTTGAGCAGAAGTTTACCGATGGGCGGATGTCGTTCGAGAAGGTCGAGGGTAGCGATTTTGAGTTGCCCTGCGATCTCGCACTTCTAGCTCTTGGATTCACCGGCCCGCAGAGCACAGGGATGCTTGAGCAGTTTGGTGTCTCGCTCGACCCACGCGGAAACGTTGCTCGTAACAGCGACTGGGCCACAAATGTCGATGGCGTATTCGTATGTGGAGACATGGGGCGCGGGCAGAGCCTTATCGTCTGGGCAATCGCCGAGGGGCGTTCCTGCGCAGCATCGGTTGATGCTTGGCTGGTGGGCGAGAGCGACCTGCCTGCCCCGCTGAGTATCTAACGCAGAATGGCGCAGCGGGTTCCTGTCGAGCCTGAACCATCGAGGTGGACGATGCCTGATCCGCGCTCGCCTGCCCTCGACGAGGTCGTTGGTTACGGCGCCGATCTTGATGCTGGGACTCTGCTTGATGCGTACCGCGCGGGGCTATTTCCAATGCGGGTGGGGCGCGACAAAATTCTCGCCTGGTTCTCCCCGGATCCTCGCTCTGTGATCCCGCTCGGTGGGCTGCATATAAGCCGGACACTGCAGCGATCCCTCCGTAAATTTGAGATCAGGATCGATACAGATTTTACGGGAGTAATGCGAGCCTGCGCCGAGAACCGAGACGACGGCAACTGGATCGATGACGATTTTGTATCCGCTTACGAACGCCTCTTCGAGCTTGGATGGGCTCACTCTATTGAGGTTTGGCAGGGGAGCGACCTTGTCGGTGGTCTCTACGGAGTCTCAATCGGCGGTCTATTCGCGGGGGAGTCGATGTTCCATCGCGTCACAGATGCCTCGAAGGCCGCAATGGTCGCGACCGAGGAGCGCCTGCGCGCAGGGGGAGGGACCCTCTTTGACGTGCAGTGGAGCACACCTCACCTTGAGTCAATGGGGGTAGTCGAGATCGATAGAGACGATTACTTACGCAGACTCGAGAGCGCTATCAACGCTCCAGTTGTCTACTGGGAGTAGCAAACCTACGAAGCGTTTGCCCGGTCTCTGGCAAGCTCATCGAGGAGTTCATACTCTTCGCCAGTGTCTGTGAAGTCCTCAAACTGGATCACGCCGATCTCGGTGAACTTCTCTCGAAGCCAACCATCTCCAGCGTCGAGCAGTCCAAGCTTCTTGCAGTTCGGAACAATCTTGGAGAACAGGGCAGCCTGGAATGGGTTCGTTCCCTGCGCGCGTACTCTAAAGAGCATCTCGGTATAGGCGCGTTTGCTTATACCCATCTTCTCCCAGACTGCATGCATCATCAGGCGGTCGCGCATTCGAATCGCAGCCTCAAATGCAAACTCTTGGCGCTCGCGAATCTCTTTGCCATCGAGCTGCTGGTAGTACTCCTGTAGCGAGAGAACGCCGAACGCAACATGGCGTGCTTCATCGGACATAACGTAACGCAGCAGCTTCTTGAGCAAAGGCTCCTCGGTAATTTGGTGCATGAATCCAAATGCAGCGAGGGCAAGACCCTCGATCATGATCTGCATGCCCATGTAAGTGATATCCCAGCGTGGGTCGCCGAGTACATCATCGATGAGCATCTGGAGATTTGCGTTTACCGGGTATGAACCGCCGAGTTTTGTATCAAGGTATTTTGCGAAGACCTCAACATGGCGGGCCTCGTCCATTACCTGCGCCGCCGCGTAGTACTTGGCGTCAATCCACGGAGTAGTAACAACAATCTTTGCCGTGCAGACGAGTGCGCCCTGCTCGCCATGTAGGAACTGACTCATGCGCCAGTTGAATGCCTCTATCTCAAACTCGGTCCATTCCTTGGGTCCCCAGAGGCGTACAGGTGAGTCGTCTAGCGACATCATCATGCGGCGGAACTGCTCTACCGCGCCAGACATCTCGCTCGCGACCTTCTCAACGTCAACATCTGTTGACCAGTCAAGATCGGTCTCGCCGTTCCACATCGACTCTTTAGCTTTTTCGTAGAGCTTGGAGAGTCCAGGGCGGGTGCGCTCGTAATCCCAGGTGAATACAGCATCTCCACGGGTGACCGTAGCGTGGGAAATTTGGCCAAAGTCAGTCTCGTCGTCGCGAAGTATCGACTCTATGTCGTTTACATCGTCGCGTCCCAAGAATCGTCGCTCTGGAATGGGCTCGGTTCCGGTCTGGCTGCTGGTCTGGCTGCTGTTCTGGCTGCTGGTTGTGGTCAAGGTCCGCTCCTCGGTAAGTGAGATCCAAAGATTAGCCACTTGGCGGGTGCTCGCTGCCGAGCAGGCCTCGTGACTAGGGGCACAAACCCCCCAAATGCCACTGAGGTCGAGAGGGATTCACTGTGGGGGTTTATGGCTGGTTCTAATGGCTGGGATTCTCGGCAGCTAGGCCCTCAGCGAGGGCTCGGCAATAGCGAGGCCCCGACATGGCCGGTCGAGGTGTGTAACCGGTAGCGTCTAGCCCCGTGGCTAAAGCAAAGGTTCTCCATAATCCAGCATGTGGAACCTCTAGGCGCCTCCTCGCTGATCTTGCCGATCGGGGAGTCGAGGTCGAGGTAATTGAGTACATCAAGACCCCTCTCGATGCTTCCCAATTGAAGGCGCTACTAGCTCAACTTGATGGCGATCTATCCGAAGTGGTTCGAAAAGATAAACGGTTCGGCGAACTAGGGCTCGATAAGAACGACTATGTGACAGCAGCCTCGATCTCAAAACTATTGGTCGAGCATCCCGAGCTCATGCAGCGACCCATTCTGCAACTAGGGAGCAAGGCAGTAATAGCGCGCCCGATCGAGCGAGGAATTGAGTTTCTAGGCCTTTAAAGAGACTTAGGAATCCTCGCGAAACTTGATTCAGTAAATATTTACTGATTCACAAATTCAAAGAAGCATCAATAATAAATAGGGAGAATTACAGATGAGTGCACCTACAGCAGATTCAGTACGCAGCGAAGTTCGCGCTTGGCTTGCTGAAAACTGGGATGAGACTTTGAGTGTCTCTGAGTGGTGGAGCCGTCTAGCGCTCTCCGGCTACGCAGCCCCAACCTTCCCAGTTGAGGATTTTGGTAAGGGCTATCACCGAGGCCTTGCAAACATCGTCAGCGAAGAGCTCGCAAACGCTGGCGCAATCGGACCCCCCGCTGGACTTGGGTATCTACTTACCGCCCCAACGATCGTCGCTCATGGAACGCGAGAGCAGAAGGACGATTGGTTGCTGCGCATTCTCGATGGACGAGACGCTTGGTGTCAGCTATTTAGTGAGCCTGGCGCTGGCTCAGACCTTGCCGGCATGCAGTGCAAAGCAACAAAGGACGGCGATGAGTGGATCATCGAGGGCCAGAAGGTATGGACCTCGACTGCGCAGCTAACCAACCTAGGCATGCTGCTAGCGCGCACCGATCCAGATGCTCCGAAGCACGCGGGCATTACCTACTTCCGATTTGAGATGGACCAGCCAGGGGTAACGATTCGCCCGCTCCGCGAGATGACGGGTCGCGCACTCTTCAACGAGGTTTTCATTGACGGAGCGCGCGTACGTGATGCGGACATCCTCGGTGGTCTCAATAACGGTTGGGCGGTTGCGAATACCACCCTTGCGGCAGAGCGAGCAGGTCCTGGTAGCGGTGGTAGCGGTGCAGCGGGCGGGGCATTCCCAGGGCCTATCTCTGGGAATCTCGAGACACCTGTAACTAAGCACTTAGGTCAGACGCGTGGCGGGGGCGGTGGCGGCGGTGGCGGTGGCCGTGGTGGCCTCGCCGGTCAGTTGATTGGGATTGCGAAGGAGAAGTCCAAGAACTCAGACACAGTTGTTCGTCAGGGGCTTGCCCAGCTCTGGATCCTTCAGCAGATCGGTAGGTATACCTCGCTTCGCATGCGCGGGCGCGGAGTTTCGATTGGCCTGCCCAACGTTGCAAAATTGATGATGTCAGAGATGCTTCGCCTGCACCGCGATGTAGCAACAAGCATCATGGGGCCAGACATGATGCTCTACGGAGATGACGCGCCAACCGACGGTGTGGTTCAGGAGCAGGTTCTCTTCTCTCCAGGACCTGCCATCTACGGAGGAACAGATCAGGTACAGCGCAACATCATTGGAGAGCGCGCACTTGGGCTCCCCAAAGAGCCTGATCCATTTAAGGGCAAGCCCTTCAAAGAGACTCCAAAGAACGCTTAAAGACAACCCCTCGAAGATGATGGGTCTTAAATAACGATGGATCTTAAATAATGATGGATCTTAAATAACGATGGATCTTAAATAATGATGGATCTTGCACTCACACTTCCATCCTTTGTTGCAGGTACTGATCGCGCAATGACACTTGAGTGGTGCCGTCGAATTGATGATGGGCCATTCTCAAGTATCGCGGTAGGTGAGCGGACTGCATTTCATAGTCATGAGATGGTTTCTACACTTGCTTTCGCAGCGGCAGCGACTGAGAGCGTGCGGATCATCGCGACAATTGCAGTCTTGCCAACACACGACACCGTGCGTATTGCAAAGCAGGCTGCAACGATTGATGTGCTCTCAGACGGCAGGTTTACCCTCGGCGTCGGAGTAGGTGGGCGCGAGCAGGATTACGACGCTCTGAGCACGCCCTTCCGTCGACGCTTTGAGCGCCTCGATGAGCAGGTTGATCAGATGAAGCGAATCTGGCTAGGCGAGGAGGTTATTGATGGAGTCCCCGCTATTGGCCCTTCTCCTGTTCAGCAGGGAGGGCCGCCATTATGGACTGCATCGATGGGACCAAAGTCGCTCGCTCGAAGTGCAAAGTGGGCCGATGGTCTCGCAGGATTTAGCCTTGGGCCAGATGCCGATGAGGTTGCGGGAACCTTCGCTGCGGTTCGTGGAGCATGGAGCGACGCAGGGCGAGAGACAAAGCCTTTCCTAACAACGTCTTCGTGGTTTGCTCTCGGGCCTGATGCTAAGCAGCGACTACACAAGTATGCATCTGAGTATCTATCTACATTCGGGCCGAAGGCAGCTGCAGCGATGGCTGATCTCTGCAGCCTCTCCGAACCTGGCGTTCTAAAGGAGCGCATGGTGGCGCTCGAAGCGGCTGGGTGTCAGGAATTCATTTTGGTTCCAACTACAAATGATCCATCTGAGATCGACCGACTTCTCGACGCTATTGCCTAATACTATTTTTGTAACGATCGCTCTCCATCACTAAAATTCCCCCGAACTCCCACTATTCATCACTACTCGCCCAACGAATGAAGAGGCCCTGAATAATGTCTAAGCAACTCAAACTCGGTTTTATGATCGGCTACTGGGGAGCAGGGCCGCCCACCGGAGTGCCTGAGCTTCTAGCGTTGGCAGAGGATCTTGGATATGAGAGTGCTTGGACTGCTGAGGCCTATGGCTCGGATGCACTTACTCCGCTCGCATGGTGGGGAGCAGCTACAGAGCGAATCCATCTAGGTACGTCGATCGCGCAGATCTCTGCGCGCACACCTACGGCGATGGCGATGGCCGCTATCACGATGGATCACCTTACGAATGGCCGCTTCATTCTTGGTCTCGGTGCTTCTGGCCCGCAGGTAGTTGAGGGTTGGTACGGCGAGGAGTACGCAAAGCCGCTTGCTCGAACTCGAGAGTATGTAGAGATAATCCGCAAGATTCTTAAGCGCGATGAGCCCCTTGTATATAGCGGCGAGCACTACAAGCTGCCCGTCGAGGGTGGAACGGGCTACGGCAAAGCGGTGCGCTCCATTACTCATCCGCTTCGAGAGGATCTACCTATCTACATTGCCTCTGAGGGGCCTAAAAATGTCGCTCTCACAGCTGAGATTGCTGACGGTTGGCTCTCTATCTACTTCTCACCAAAGGCAGACGATTTCTATCGCGCAGCGCTTAACGAAGGGTTCAGTCGCCCAGGAGCACGACGCAGCATCGACGACTTCGAGATTGCTGCGACTGTCCCCGTAATTATTCACGACAATGTTGAGGAGGCCGCGTCCTTCCTTCGCCCGGTTCTTGCTCTATACATCGGAGGCATGGGGGCGAGAGACATGAACTTCCACGCCAATGTATTTGGGCGCATGGGTTACGAGGCTGAAGCTAAGAAGATTCAGGAGCTCTACCTCGAGGGGAAGAAGGACGAGGCTGCAGCCATGGTTCCGCTCTCCCTAATTGAGGAGACTGCGCTTATTGGCCCCAAAGAGAAGATCCGCGACGACCTCGAGATGTGGCGCGAATCATGTGTTACTCAGATCCTCTTATACGGAGATGAGAACACGTTGCGCACCATGGCTGAACTCTGTCTCTAGTCTGCGCAACGCGTCGAGATTTACTCGCTTCGAGTTAAGAGCGACGGTCGAGTATTACTTCCTCGGCATCGGTTAACAACCAGATGAGGTTGTCACGAGCCAAGAACTTCAGCTCGTCTGGGTGGATCCGCTCTGCATAGATAGGGTCGAGTGCCATCGCATAGAAGTCTCGAGCGCTAGCAAAGGTCTGGATTGTCACGCCATCTACGTCGCAGTCCTTGCGCGCGTAATCCGAGCGCATCCGGTGATTCTGCTCATATGCCAGGAAAAACTTGCGAATGTCAGCGTCGTCACGATTTAAGGGGCCGTGCTCCTCGAGCCAGTAAGTATGAAACTCTTCTATCTCCATGCCTGGCTTGCGGCGCACCGCACAGCAGAGTCGCGTGTACGGCGCAGTTAAACCCTCGGGGCGTTCTACGATTACATCCTCTACCTCGGTAAAGACAGCAACGAGAGCCTGCTGATCGAAGAGGTCGTTCTCGTCTGCTCCTACCGTTGCTTGGTACTCGGTGTTGGAGTACATATCGATGAAGGCATCCCAGGATTCGTACCACTGTGTCGCCATGCCATCGAAGGGGCAGTCCTCTCGCTCGTAATCACGAAGGGAGCGATGGCTCTGCTCATAACGGATTAGGCCCTTGGTGGCCGGACTCTGGGCGATTAGATCTGCATGGCGACCTCGCCACCGATCGTGAAACTCCTCGATCTCGATACCATCCCTGCGCTTCACAAAGGCAATGACCTTGAACATGACTATCTCCGTCTCCGGTGCTGTGTGCGGGGAGGTGTTGCCCCAGGGTTTTGGTGGAATAGTTTTGGTGGAATAGTTTTGGTGGAATAGTT
>JBAWWI010000055.1:0-13916 GCA_037146835.1 Actinomycetes bacterium
ATTTCTGGGGCTATTTCTGGGGCTATTTCTAGGGCTATTTCTAGGGCTTGTTTACGCACTATTTTTGACCCAACAGGTATGTAACGATCGTGTCCGCCTCTGCGTCGGTCATTAGAGGAAGCGCTTTCCCATTTTGTTTAATGGGCGTTGTAAATGAAGGCATACCCACACAGGTTGCAGGTGCAGGCAAGCGACACTTCTGCGACTGCATCGGAATCATTGACGGAGCATTCTTTACCCAACGAAGCAGGTTCGCCCGGTTGGTCTTGTAAATGCCTCCGGCGAAATATTGGCGACTAGCAAGGTGGGTCAAGTTGGGCCCGTAGTTCGGCGTTGAGGTGGCATCAAATACGTGGCAGTTGACGCACTGGTATTTCTTGGCAGTGAGTTCCTGAATCTTGCCTGCGTACTCCTGGGCTGGGCCCTTTTGCTGGTTGGTCATCCACTTGGCAAAATCAGCCTTGGAGTCGACGATTACCCAGAACTTCATGTTTGCGTGCGACAACCCGCAGTACTCAGCACAGGCTCCGCGAAACACCCCGGGCTTATCTGAGGCTGAGAAGGAGAGCACGTTGGTACGCCCGGGCACTACGTCTCGCTTACCCGCAAGCTCGGGGACCCAGAAGGAGTGAAGCACGTTGTCTGACTGCTCCCGCACCGTGATCTTTGCCCCAACCGGAGCGTGCATCATCGTTGAGGTAACTACCTTCGTATCAATACCGAACTTGGCTTGACCCTTCGGATATTGAAACTCCCACCACCACTGCTTTCCGACGACCGTGATCTGCAGGGTCTCAGCTTTCGGTGGAGTCTTTGCAAGCTCAAAAATCGTTGCGACTGTGGGTACAGCAATGACTGCGAGAATCAGCGCGGGGAGAATTGTCCAGCCGATCTCAAGCACAGAGTTTCCATGTGTCTGCTTAGGGTTGCGCTTTCCGTCCTTATCGCGAAAACGAAGAGCAATGAAGAGCGTCATCCCAACGACGCCGATGCCGACCGCGATAGCGATGATGAAGATTGGGTTGATCAGATTGTCGATCTTCTTCGCCGTCTCGCCGGCGGGGTTCATCGGGTTCTGACCGTTCTCGTTCGAGCAGGCCGCAAGCAATAATGGGGCAGCGAGAATCAGTGCGCCTCGGCGCACCTTCCTCAACCCGAGCAATCGACTCATTCCGTCATCCTCACGCGTTTGGTAGCCGGTGACGCTCTAATCCCCG
Organism: Actinomycetes bacterium; assembly: GCA_037146835.1. Taxonomy (GTDB): domain Bacteria; phylum Actinomycetota; class Acidimicrobiia; order IMCC26256; family IMCC26256; genus IMCC26256. The sequence continues at coordinate 1,218 of JBAWWI010000055.1, forward strand.
GGTCATACTTCCCTTACGCGTTGAGGACTCTAGCGGCGCACGGCACTGAAACGGCAACTTGTAGCGGAGCGAATTAGGCACTCTGTTGCCTAAAAGATGGAGCCGTAAATCACAGGACTAAATCACACTCCCAAGAGCGAAGTTCTGCTATGGGAGTGAACGGTTCTTTCTAGAGACCGAGCCTGTCGAGGGCATGCCCTCTGCGCTGCCAGTTCGGGTCCACTTTGACCTTGTTCTCGATATAGACCCGAGCACCAAGTAGTTGCTCGGCCTCAACGCGTGCTGCGGTGCCCGCATCGCGCAGCACCGAGCCCTTGTGGCCGATCACAATCCCCTTCTGAGAATCCCGCTCCACACGGATTGTGACCCGGAATCTAAGGATTTCTTCCTTCTCTGGGGCACTGGACTCCCCATCTTCGCTTGCTACTTGGGAGCCTTCTTGGGCGCCATCTTGGGCGCCTTCAACCTTGCGACCTCGCCGGTTGAAAGACTCCTGCTCTTCCTCCTCGAAGGCCTCGGCAGTAACCATGATTGAGTGAGGCAACTCCTCTCGGGCGATTGCAAGCAACTTCTCCCTTACAAGCTCAGCGACCAAGACTGCCTCTGGCTGATCTGTCACCACGCCGCCTGGGTAGTACTCGGGGCCCTCAGGAAGCCTCGCGTTGATCTCCGCCACGAGAAGGTCTACGCCATCTCCGGTGAGCGCCGAGATAGGCACAAATGCCGCAAAATCCGCTAGACCGGATGAGTCGCTGAGTCGCTTAGCAACCGCAGCCGCATCAGCTAAATCAACTTTGTTGACGACGAGGATCGCTGGAGTGCGCGACTCCTTGACGAGGTTTGCGATAAATCTGTCACCAGGACCGATCGGCGAGTCGGCCTCGACTAGCAGGCAGACAACATCAACCTCGCGCAGAGTCTGCACGGAGCGCTCATTGCACCGCTCCCCCAAAAGAGTTCTAGGCCTATGAATACCGGGGGTATCGAGCAGAACAATCTGACTGGAAGATGTCGTGTGTACCCCACGGATCTTTGTGCGGGTTGTCTGGGGCTTGTCAGAGACTATGGATACTTTGCGCCCAACCACATTGTTTACGAGTGTTGATTTTCCAACGTTGGGCCTCCCGACGAGGCTCACAAATCCACTGCGAAATATGGGCTCTACTGGCTCAATTGGCTGGTCTCTGTTACTCAAATCACTCACTAGTTAGCCTCATCAGCCGCAACGGCGGGTAGGAGGGGAACGATGACAACGCTCATTATTCGTCGGCGCTCGATGCGCTCCACTCTGAACTTGAAGTTCTGGAATGGGAACTCCTCACCCTGCTCTGGGACACGCCCAAGAACATTAAAAACAAGTCCGGCAAGCGTGTCGGACTCTTCATCGGGGAGGTCCATATCGAGCGCCTCACCAACCTCATCGATTGGCGTATTCCCAGGGGCACGGATCCCGCCGCCCTCTAGCCTCTCGAGGCTTGGCTCAACAGCGTCATACTCGTCGGTGATGTCTCCGACAATCTCCTCGACAAGATCCTCGAGAGTCACTAGCCCGGCAGTACCGCCGTGCTCATCCACAACCATCGCCATATGGAAGCGCTCAGTACGCATGTCCTTTAGAAGTTTGGCGACTTTCTGCTGTTCAGGCACGAATTTTGCAGGTCTAAGCATCTCGCGCACAGTCGCTGGGCTCTCCGAAGACCTCGACCTACGGATTAGGTCCTTCAGGTAAATGATCCCTACGACCTCGTCAGTAGTTCCCTCATATACCGGGAGTCTTGAGAGACCCTCATTTATTGCGGTGTTTAGTGCAGCCTCGAGAGTTGACTCAACCTCAATCCCGATCATGTCTGGGCGAGGAGTCATAACTTCGCGCACGACAGTGTCGCCAAACTCGAATATTGAGTGAATCAACTCGCGTTCGTCATGCTCAATCTCAGCATCGTCGGCAGCTACGTCGGCCATCATGCGAAGGTCTTGCTCCGTGACGAACGGGCCCTCTTTTAATCCCTTACCGGGGAGCAGAATATTGGCAAGGCCGATTAGCCCTCTCGACATCTTCCGTAGTGGCCAGAAATTTGTTATCGCGTAAAGGAACCCGGAGACTCGAAGGGCGGCGCGCTCAGGGTGCTGGATCGCATAGGTCTTCGGCGCAACCTCTCCAAGGACGTAATAGACAACGATTTGGAGCGCTATACCAATGACTAATCCTGCGCTTCCTGCCTTACGCTCAAGCACAACACCGAGCAAGGATGCGCTTGTGAGTTGCGAAAGGAGAAGCAAGAAGAGCAGCGAGTTAAGGGTTCGCTCAGGGTGCTGGAGCATCACCACAAGACGAGCCGCACCTGGTTTGCCCTCTTCTTCTAGTGCGATAGCGCGAATTCGATTAGTGCGTGTGAAGGCCGTCTCAGAGAGAGCTAACAGCGTTGAGAAAAGGAATAGGAGAACTATTCCTCCGAGCATTAGCCACTCAACATTGGTCAACTGGACTCACCAAAATTCGACTCTACGGGCTTCGTGGAAACTGATTGCAGCGCGAGCGCGATGTCTGCCCGAGGCGTCTTGGGGTTAGCTAGATGATTCATTTGAGGGTCATCCTACCTATGAAAGTTTCTCATCGGCATTCTTCGCTTCATCCGGACTAAATCGCTCGGTCTCGCTAAAGCGGGCTAGAAGCTCACGCTCCCGCTGCTGCATTACTGCAGCCTCTTCGGGCTCTTCGTGGTTGTACTCAAGGAGGTGCAGCACCCCATGCACTACGAGGAGCGCAATCTCCTCATCTGTGGTGGATCCATGCTCGGGGGCCTGAGCCTGAGCGATTCGGGGGCAGACAACTACATCGCCGATGAGTGCAGGAGGTTCACTTGCCTCCGCCGGTGCACCTGGGCCTCGCCCTCCTTGATCGGGTTGGCGCCCACCAATGACGATGTCGTCATCCATTGGGAAAGCCAGCACATCGGTGGGGCCCGTCCCCTCATGGAAGCGAACGTTCAAGTCCGTCATCGACTGGACGTCAACAAAAATCAAAGAGAGCTCAGCATCACCTGGAACGTGCTCCTCGGCGATTACTAAGCGCGCAAGACGCGTCCAACGCAGGACATCAATCTCTACTTCGCTCTGCTCATCTGCGGCAAAGACCTCAATCATTTCGAGTTCCGTTCGTAGGCATCAACAATGTCGGCAACTATGCGGTGGCGCACGACGTCCGCACTCTCTAGATCAACAAAAGCGAGTCCATCTATGCCATCAAGAAATGGCCGGACGGTCTGGAGGCCCGATCGCTGCGATCCGCCTGGTAAGTCGATCTGGGTTACGTCCCCAGTAATCACAATCTTCGAGCCGAACCCGAGGCGAGTGAGGAACATCTTCATCTGCTCAGGGGTCGTGTTCTGTGCCTCGTCGAGAATGATGTATGAGTCGTTGAGTGTGCGCCCCCGCATATATGCAAGCGGAGCAACTTCAATAACGCCCTTCTCAATGAAGCGACTAACCGTCTCTGGCTCGAGCATGTCGTACAGCGCGTCATAGAGCGGCCTGAGGTAAGGGTCAACCTTGGCCATCATGTCGCCTGGAAGAAAACCGAGCCTCTCCCCTGCCTCAACAGCGGGGCGGGTCAAGATGATGCGAGTCACCTCTTTAGCGAGCAGAGCCTGCACGCCTAGAGCAACTGCTAAATAAGACTTTCCCGTACCTGCGGGGCCAATCGCGAATGTGATCGTGTTGTCTCGAACGGCCTCGACATAACGCATCTGCCCTGCGGTTTTAGGGCGCACGGTGCGGCGTCCCTTTACAACCTCTGTAGCGAACACGTCTGTAGGCCTCTGGTCTGCCTTCAACATCTGGACTGTCCGCCCGAGACTCTCGCTATCAAGTTGGTGCCCTCTCTCAAGTAGAAGCACTAACTCTTCGAAGAGAAGTGCGACTCTGGCGGCCTCGGTCTCATCCCCTGTGACATTAATTTCGTTTCCGCGCACGAGGATAGAGACGTTGAATGCTCCCTCTATGAGTCTGAGGAGCTCATCTCGCTCACCAAGGAGATCGAGCATCAAATGATTCCCGGGCACGAGCACTTTGATGTGGGTATTAGAGAGAGTCACGGTGTGCTGAGGGTAGCCGGAGCGGCTCGCGCAGTGCGGGTCAGGCTGAGGCGCGAAGACCGAGTTGGTCTAGGCGTGTAGGTAGATCCTCAGTGCGACGCCCTAATACCGCTGCGAGCACTCTCATGTCGTCGCGGCGAATAGTAAGTAGACGTCCGTTGAAATCTTGACGCTGCAGCTGAATCGTTGCTGCGTATCTCGCAAGTACAGCTGCCTCAGGGTCATCGCTGTCACTCAACTGAGTTAGGTCAATAGTAAAGCCCTGATTAATGGACTCGGTCTCGGTGAGATCAATGACCGACTCAGCATCTTTGGGAAGGAGAGTGTCAGCAGGGACCTCGTAGATCTCAGCAAGACGCATTAGGCGAGGGACAGAGATAGCGCGCTCGCCGCGCTCGTAGGCGCCAAGTACTGAGGCCTTGAACTCCTGAGAAGACCGAGCCTCAACATCGTGGAGGGACATGCCCTTCTGACGTCGAATAGCTCTAAGTCGAGTTCCTACCCCCGTCTCGCTCAACGCCTATCCCCCCTTGCCGACTGTTACTTGCGGACTCTTATAATTCTAGAAATTTTCTGAGACTCTTCACTGCTTACTTTTGTATGCCTCAGCAATAGGGCAAAACCTTAGACCTTTTCCTCACGCAGGGTGGGGTTTGTACCCAATTTTGTGGAATTTTAAAATCTTCGGGACCAGAGCATCCCGGCAGCTGCTATCGGAGCGGTCGCAGACCTGAGAATATGTGGGCCTACGCATAGGTTCTCAACCTCTCCAAGGCTTGCGGTCTCCTCAGCCTCAAGGCCACCCTCAGGGCCTATCAGGAGTATCCAACCACTAGGTCCAGGCTCCTTTAACGACTCAACCGAGCCGCCGTCTCGGCTTGCAACTACTAGCCCACTAGACCCAGCGAGGCGAGCAAGAGGCTGAGGATCCATCACCTCGGGGAGTCGGGCCCTACGGGACTGCTCGCTCGCTGAGCGCGCTACTCGCCTAAGGCGCTCCCCTGCCTTCTCTGCCCTATCCCCTGTCCATCTCAGGACTGTTCTTTTAGTGATGACGGGGATGATCACATCCACACCGAGTTCGGTAAGCGACGCCACGACAGACTCAGGTTGGTCACCTTTAGCGGGTGCGAAGGCAACTGTGAGGAGCGGCATGGCGACTGGCTCTAAGTAGACCTCGGTCGTCGGCGAGAGCATGACGGACGAATTTGTAACCGAGGCAACCTCTGTAACGCGCCACAACCCTGCACCATCGGCGACGCTAATTACTTCGCCGGCCCCAATGCGTCGAACACGCGATAGGTGTCGTCCATCGTCCCCTGAGATCTCGATCAGATCGCTGCCCTGAGAGATCTCCTCAGTAGAGACGAAGACATGTGCGGCAGCTTCAACAGACGCACACCAACGACTCAACATGTGCAAGCAGTCATTAGTGCACGCACGCTACTGAAATGCCGAGCGAAGCCTTGAGAAGAAACCATGCTCATCAACGCTAGTTACTTCCTCGCCGCGCATCTCTGCGAAGCGACGAAGAACCTCTGACTCCTCATCACTGAGGCGCTGTGGGATTGCTACGTCTACCTGCACTAATAGGTCTCCGCGCCCTCTCCCTTGGAGAACCGGAACTCCTCGCCCGCGCTCTCTAAAAACAGAGCCATGCTGAGTACCTGGCGGAACCTCGATCTCTATATCTCCATCAAGAGTGGTGATCGTGAGGTGAGTACCGAGTGCCGCACTAGTCATCGGGATCCTGCAGACTTGTATGAGGTCGTAGCCCTCTCTGCGCAGTGTTGCGTGTGACCGAACGCGAATGGTCACGTAGAGGTCACCATTAGGACCTCCGCGCGGCGCCGATGGCCCGCGACCTGTAAGGCGCAGTCGCTGACCGCTATCGATTCCCGGGGGAACCTCGACCTCTAACGTGCGCGTCCCGCGCACGACTCCAACTCCGCTGCAATGTGTACACGGACTCGGAACAATGTTTCCGAGACCCGAGCATCGCTGACAAGGGGCTGCGGTCACAATCTGGCCAAGGATAGAGCGACGCACCTGGCGAACCTCTCCGGCTCCTCCGCAATCGGTGCAGGTAGACGGATGCGTTCCCGGCGCACAACCCGAGCCCTCGCATTGATCACAGGCGGTCATGAGCTCAATCTCAACCCGCCTGGTAATGCCGAAAGCCGCTTCAGATAGGTCTAAATCGAGAATTGCCTCTGCATCAGGGGCACGCTGCGGCCCACCGCGACGCCCTCCGAATGAGTCGCCGCCAAAGAACGCGCCGAAAATATCCCCGAAGCCAAATGGGTCTTGCCCGCCGCCTCCGGAGTTGGATCCGCCATCGCCGAACTGATCGAAACGTCTCCGACGCTCCGGGTCTCCGACCAATTCATATGCGTGGGTTACTTGTTTGAACTGCTCCTCTGCCGCGGAGTCTCCTGGGTTGGCATCCGGATGCAGGTTACGTGCTTGTTTGCGGTAGGCGCGTTTGATCTCGTCCTGTGTCGCGTCGCGCGACACCCCGAGGAGTGCATAAGGGTCCATCAGATACTCACTTTGAAAGAAGCGAACCGAGTTGCTGCGAGACCGTTGCTACGGCTGCGAGGGCATGTTGATAATCCATACGAGTTGGGCCGAGAACTCCGACAGTGCCCGCGACCTCACCCTCGATTCGATAAGGGGCAAGCACGAGCGAGCAATCACGCAGTTCGTCGATGCTGTGCTCGGCACCGATGCTCACAGTTACTCCAGACTCGAGAAGATCACGCACGAGCGAGACCACCACGACCTGCTGCTCTAGAAGCTCAAGGAGCGTCGCTGCGGTTCGAGTTGTAGCGAAAGCATCCTGCTCCTGCGCGATGCGGCTCGCTCCACCTACGTATAGAGGGTCAGCGTGCTCAGCCCGACGGTGTAGTGCTACATGCGCTGCGTTCACGAGAGCGTCTGTTGCAGCATCTCCAGTCGGGCTAGGTGTAAGCGCAGAATGAAGAGTTGAGTCACTAAGAAGGCTCGCTAACGCGCGTTCGGCAGCGAGAATGCTATCGATAGATAGGTCTGGGTCAACATCAAGCAACTCACGCTCTACTGCGCCGTTTGAGAGAACTGCAATAGCTAGCACCTGCCCTTGCTGAAGCGGCACTAGATCCACACGCCGAACTCGCGCACTCTCAGGCGTCGGCCCAACAACAACTGCAGCGTGCTGCGTAATGCGCGCAAGAAGCCCGCTCGTCTCATGCAGCAACTCCTCGAGAGCGTTATGCGTTCCAAGGAAAAACTCTGAGACTGCTCGTTGATGACTGATTCCGAGACCTTCAATTGCCGAGGGGTCAGCAAAGCGGTCGACGAAGTATCTATACCCACGATCGGTCGGCACGCGCCCCGCCGATGTGTGCGGCTGGCTTACATAGCCCTCGCGCTCAAGAGCGGTCATGTCATTGCGAACTGTTGCGCTCGAGACGCTGAGCCCGCTGGCACGTGCCACAGCTTGGCTACTCACCGGTGCGGCGGTCTGGATGTGCTCCTCAACGATCGCGCGTAATACCGCTCCCCTGCGCTCATCGACACTCATCTCCAACACCTCCCGACTTATCTTTATGACTGGTCTACTTAGTTGACCGAATTAATTAAACAAACCAAATGCAGCGAACCCGACGAAGCGACGGGTAGCGGCTAGCAGTCGAGTCTACCGACTGCTAATGCTTACCTAACTGCTGCACCGGCCAGAAGCAACCTTGCGGTCACATCTGTTGCCACCAAGCGACCCTGCGGGGTCAGCACTAGATAGCGCCCAGGGCCGGATTCTCCTGCACCCTCAACCCCCGCGGACCTCGGAACCCACTTGGCGAGGCCGCCCTCAATGAGGTCATTCACCACTGAGTCCGCAGCCTCCCCTGGGGAGACTCCGGCACGCGTTCGGAGTCGAAGCGAGAATGCCTCCTCCAATCGCAGACCCGACTCAATCTCCTCGGATCCTGATATGGCATCTCTACCCGCCTCAACGCGCTCGATAAATCTCTCGGGGGTGCGCACATTCCACCACCGTCGACCACCGCTGTGACCGTGAGCAGCGCAGCCAACGGTCGCGAAATCTCCTCCGAGCCAGTAGACAAGATTGTGTCGGCACTCCTCTCCCAGTAACGACCAGTTTGAGATCTCATACCAGTTGTAACCCGCAGCTTTGAGTAAACCCTCGGCGAGAAGGTATGCATCGGCCTGGCGATCGTCATCAGGGCCCTCTTCGCCGCTCGCAACGCGTTGCCCAAATGGGGTCGCTGGCTCGACGGTTAGCGCATACGCGCTGATGTGCTCCGGAGCTAGTGCAATTACCCCCTCAAGAGAGGCTCGCCAATCATCTATCGACTCTCCGGGTGTTCCATAGATGAGGTCAAGATTTAAGCGCTTAATGCCGGCAGCGCGCGCGTTATTAACTGCAGCAAAAACATTCTCAGGATTATGAGTGCGGCCTAGGGCTGCGAGCACACGCGGCTCGAGCGATTGAACTCCAAACGACAATCGATTGACCCCAGCTTGGGCATACGCGTCCAAACGCTGCGCATCAGCTACATCTGGATTGCACTCGACTGTTATCTCAGCATTAGGTGTACGCGGAATCACATCGAGAATGCGCGCAAGTTGAGCGCCACTTAATAGTGAGGGTGTGCCTCCACCAAAAAAGATGCTTGTCGCATCACGAAGGCCCTCGCTTCGCTGCCGCTCAATATCTTTTACACAGGCATCTACGTAGTCATCAATGAGGTGAGAACGATCTGCCCATGTTGCGAAGTCGCAGTAATCGCAGCGGTGGGAGCAGAACGGGATATGCACGTAGGTACCGAATGCATCGGGGGCCAGCTCTAGGGGTGCGGCATGTTCATCAATGGGCACCTGAGGCATACCTAATTTCTTCTCAGCATCAGGCTCCATCTCCCCATCGTCGCACTCCACAGACGAATAGCGCGTAACCTCGCGCAAATGACTCAAGGAGCACGCACCCGAAGCGCAGATTCGTCCGAGGTGGTGGGGAGCGAGTCCCCAATTGAGGCGGCACATGACTCCATGGGTCTTGGCGAGACAGTTACAGCGCTCATGGATGAGCTCGCCCCGGAGGGCGAGTTCCCAAAGGAATGGCTGCGCAGTTTCGCGGCGAGTGGCTTTGCTGCCCCTCACTGGCCGAGACCATGGGGTCTAGAGGCCTCTGCTGCAGAGCAGATTCAGATCGACGAGGCACTGCGATCGAGAAATGCTCCAAGGCCTATGAACCCGATTGGGATTGGGTGGGCCGGCCCCACGCTCCTCGTTGCTGGCACGCCTGAGCAGCACGAGAAATGGCTTCCTGGAATCCTTGATGGATCAGAGCTCTGGTGCCAACTTTTTAGCGAGCCCGGTGCAGGGAGCGACCTTGCATCACTCCGCACAACCGCAGTGCGCGATGGGGATGAGTTTGTTGTTAATGGACAGAAGGTCTGGACGACGCTTGGGCACGTAGCCCGCTGGGGAATTCTCTTGGCGCGCACCGACCCCGAGGCAAGTAATCAGAGCGGCATTACATACTTCATTCTCGATATGCACTCACCTGGCGTTGAGGTGCGGCCGCTTGTTCAGATGACCGGCACGCACGAGTTCAACGAAGTTTTCTTCACAGATGTTCGCATCCCAGTCGCCAATGTTGTCGGCGATATAAATGATGGCTGGCGACTCGCCAAGGTAACTCTCGGCAACGAGAGGGTCTCACTATCAGGGGAGGGTGCGCTATGGGGGCGCGGCCCCACAGCTGGAGATCTAATTAACATCGTGCGCGCAAGCGGGGGAAGCAGCGATCCTCGAATGCGTCAGCGCATTGCGGCACTACACATCGAGAGCGAGGTGCTGCGCTACATACGACTTCGCAGCGTCGCTGCAGTACTGCGCGGCCTAGAGCCTGGGCCCGAGGCGAGCGTGCGTAAGGCGATCGCAGATGAGCACGGGCAGCATGTAATGGGTCTCGCCCTCGAGTTGGCGGGCACCAACGGGATGCTCTCCTGGGCAGGCCCCTGCGGAGACCCGGACCCGGTATGGCATTACGGATTCCTCTACTCCCCTGCACTCACAATCGGTGGGGGAACTAGCGAAGTACAGCGCACCATTCTGGGCGAACGAGTGCTCGGGCTTCCGCGCGAGCCGTAACTCGTTTTAGTCGTCGAGGCTCAGGGCTGCGACGAACGCCTCTTGTGGCACCTCAACGCGACCGATCTGCTTCATACGCTTCTTGCCCTCTTTCTGGCGATCAAGAAGTTTGCGCTTTCGGGTGATGTCTCCCCCGTAGCACTTAGCAAGAACATCCTTGCGCTTGGCCTTCACGGTCTCACGTGCAATAACGCGCCCGCCGACAGCAGCCTGGATCGGCACATCGAAGAGTTGGCGCGGAATAAGTTCGCGCAGCTTCGAGACCATTCGCTTTCCATAGTTAAATGCTCGGTCGCGATGCACGATTGATGAGAACGCGTCTACTGCTGTTCCATTTAGGAGAATATCTACCTTCGCGAGGTGCGAGGCTCGATAGCCGCGCTGCTCGTAATCGAGGCTTGCATAACCCTTAGTGCGCGACTTGAGTTGGTCAAAGAAATCCATGACAACCTCGCCGAGCGGGAGGTCATACTCAATCTCTACACGCTCCTCAGAGAGGTACTCCATCTTCTTCAACTCGCCGCGTCTCTGCTGGCAGAGCTCCATGATGGTTCCGACGAACTCGACTGGAGTGAGGATTGTTGTTCCTACGAACGGCTCCTCAATCGTCTGCACTTCGTTGCTAGTAGGCATAGCGGAGGGGTTGTCAATGATGCGGATAGTCCCGTCGGCCATGATCGCGCGGTACTCGACATTTGGAGCGGTTGCGACTAGCGACAATCCGTACTCTCGCTCAAGGCGCTCACGCACGATCTCCATATGAAGTAGCCCAAGAAACCCGCAGCGGAAGCCGAACCCAAGTGCACCGGAGGTCTCAGGCTCGTACGTAAACGAAGAGTCGTTGAGGCGCAGGCGCTCTAGCGACTCACGCAACTCCAAATACTCGTCGCCATCGACTGGATACAAGCCACAGAAGACCATGGGCTTGGGGTCTAGATAGCCAGGTAGTGCCTCGGCTGGGTGAATAGCAGTTGTAACAGTCTCCCCAACTCGTGCCTGACCAACGTCTTTGATCCCCGAGATGACATAGCCGACCTCACCGGGGCCGAGCATCGCAACTGGAGTCGGTACCGGAAGTTTTACACCGACCTCCTCGACATCATGTGTTGCGTTGGCCTGTACATATCGAAGTCGCGCGCCGGTGTGGAGAGAGCCGTTGAATACGCGCACGGAGGAGACAACACCGCGATAAGGGTCGTAGTAAGAATCGAAGATCAATCCTTGAAGCGGAGCATCTATGTCTCCGGTGGGCGGAGGAATGCGATCGACAACGGCATCAAGCAACTCGGGAATGCCTTGGCCTGTCTTCGCGGAGATGTGCAGCAACTCTGAGGCTGGAATGCCGAGTACGCGTTCAATCTCCTGGGCAACGCGCTCAGGCTCCGCACCCGGTAGGTCAATCTTGTTTAGCGCTGCAACAATTGTTAGATCGTTCTCGAGTGCGAGGTAGCAGTTCGCAAGCGTCTGTGCCTCGATGCCTTGCGAAGCATCAACGAGAAGAATTACACCTTCACAAGCCGCGAGGCTTCGCGAGACCTCATAGCCAAAGTCAACGTGGCCCGGTGTGTCGATCAGATTGATGACATGGTCACGCCAGTTGAGGCGAACATTCTGAGCCTTGATTGTGATTCCACGTTCGCGCTCGATATCCATCGAGTCGAGATACTGCGCACGCATCTCGCGAGCGCTGACCGCACCCGTGATCTCGAGAAAACGGTCAGCGAGGGTGCTCTTGCCATGATCGATATGGGCAATGATGCTGAGGCAGCGCAGACGGTCAAGGGAGGTCACCCCGGCAGTCTCGCCCGAAATGGCCCCAACCGGGGAACTTCAGATTTAATAGCAACTTGAGCGAAGCCTTAGAGCACGCCCATTTGGAGCGGCTCAGAAGGATTTTGCCCCGAACGGGCGCTGGCGCTCTCGGCCCTGCTACCCTTCACCGGCCCAGCCAAGATCAATCAGGAGAGCGAATACACGCCCATGGCGAATATCGCGAGTCAAAAAAAGAGAAACCTCCAGAACGAGGTCCGTCGAGTCCGTAACAAGGGCGTCCGATCTGAGATGCGTACGCGCATTAAGAACGCACGCGCTGCACTGACCGACGAGACCGTTGACGCCACAGAGTCGCTTCGTGCGGCTCAGAAGCGCATCGACAAGGCCGGCCGCAAGGGTGTAATCCACAAGAACACCGCTGCACGCCGCAACTCTCGCCTCATGAAGGCAGCCAACAAGGCTGCAGCTGCCCCCGCTGAGTAACTAGCAACTAGCTAGGTATAGAAGGCGATACAGGGACCGATTTAGGTTCCGGGAACAGTTACTTACAGGCAGTTACTTACAGGCAGTTACTTCTCAAGAGTTTCTTCTCTACAGTTTCTTCTCTGGCGTATTGACGCGTCTTGAGTTACCTTCGCCCGCCGCCTCTAGAGCCTGCACGCGAGCCAGAACT
>JBAWWI010000056.1:0-13826 GCA_037146835.1 Actinomycetes bacterium
AGCTCGTCGAAGCCGCGTGTGAATGCCGGCATAAACGCTTTGTAAGCAGAGATCGGCATCTCTTGGTCAAGCAGGTCACCTGTAACCGACGAAGCTAAGACCATCGCATTACGAAACGCGCTAGTGCCGCCAACATGATCGATATGCGCATGGGTAAGTACGACCCTGCGGACCGGCACCCCGAGACCATTTACTGCTGCGGCAAACGGCTGCCACTGTTCGGGAACCATCAGGGTGTCAATGACCGTTAGGCCGTCGTCATCAACCACAACCCCCGCATTACTCACCCCAGACTCCCCCCCAGGCTGGAGCCAGACCATTACTCCGTCGGCGATCTCATGCAGGGTGAGGGTCGGGGAGTCGCTAGCCACAGGCTCAGAGTACCGGCCCTGAAGGGTATTTAGCGATGCCGAGTAGAAGCAGACCTCGCTTGATGATTACGCTCCACTCCTATGTCAGAACGCACACGATCCCTGCCCCGTCGCTCATGCCTCTCAGTACCAGGCTCGAGCGAGAAGATGCTTGCCAAGGCCCCTGGCCTCGGAGCCGACATGGTGTTCCTCGACCTCGAGGACTCTGTATCGCCGCTAGAGAAAGAGGCGGCGCGCTCCAAGGTTGTAAACGCCATCAAGTCGCAGGACTGGGGTGAAGCAGTTCTCTGTGTCCGCGTCAATGCGTGGGATACGCAGTGGACGGTCTACGACATCCTTGAGGTAGTCGGGAACGCAGGTCCTCGTCTTGAGGAGATCATGCTTCCGAAGGTTCAGAGCGCGGCAGAGATCGTTGCCATGGACCTCTTGCTTACTCAAGTTGAGAAGAAGGCTGGTCTGCCAAACGGGCACATCGGTATCGAAGCGCAGATTGAGACAGCACGTGGGCTAATCAACGTTGAGGAAATCTGCGCGGCCTCCCCACGACTCGAGACGATCATCTTTGGACCAGCGGACTTTGCTGCATCCATCGAGATGCCGGTGCTCACGGGTGGAGTGCAGATCGATGAGTACCCAGGCGACCACTTCCATTACGTCTTCTCAAAGATTTTGATGGCAGGGCGCGCTAATGGTCTGCAGGTCATCGACGGACCATTCCTGAAAATCCGTGACCACGATGCATTCCGCGACTACACGAACCGCACCAAAGTCCTCGGATACGACGGCAAGTGGGCGCTGCACCCAGAGCAGGTCGTGATCTTGAATGAGGTCTTCACCCCAACTCAGGAGCAGTTCGACCGCGCATTCGACATTCTCGATGCCTATGAGCAAGCCACGACAGAGGGCGAGCGCAAGGGCGCAGTCATGTTCGGCGACGAGATGATCGACGAGGCAAGCCGCAAGATGGCTACCAAGTTTGTGACTCGAGGATCTCGTGCAGGGATGACCCGAAGCGCCGAGTAAACACGCGGAGTAAATACGCCGAGTAAATACAATTAGCGGCGTCTTACCCCTCTAATGCTTGCTCCGTAAGCCTGCGAGCGATTACGCGAAGGCAGAGTGTCTCGTCTGCTCCCTCGAAGATCGAGAGCACGCGAGCGTCGACGAAGTAGCGAGATACCGCGTACTCCTCTGCGTACCCCATGCCTCCATGAAGCTGCATCGCTTCGCGAGTAACCCACTCTGCAGCGCGGCATACATAGGCCTTAACCATCGAGGCCTCAAGTGCGCCTTCTCCGCGAGCCATCATTCGAGATACCTCGTATGAGAACTGACGCCCTGCGCATATAAGTGCAGCCATTCTCGCCAATTTGGCCTTAGTGAGCTGGTAGTCAAAGACTGGCTTCCCAAAGACGCGCCTATCAAGTGAGTATGCGAGCCCGGCCTCGAAGGCGGCCTGCATAAGCCCCACAGCGCGCGCTGCAGTCTGAAGCCTTCCGTTCTCGAAGCCCTCCATCTGGAAGTAGAAACCCTTGCCTAGGCCGCTCTCTCCGCCGATCAATGCATCTGCTGGAACGTGCCAATTGTCGAAGGCCACCTCGTATGAATGCATACCGCGATACCCGAGGGTGTCGATTGCACGACCCTCCATCTTCCCGCCGAGACCGTCTTCGAATGCGAAGGAGTGCCCCGGTGCTGGTGGCTTCTCGACTACAAAAACCGAGAGGCCGCGGTGACCCTTGGAGCGGTCTGGATCTGTGCGAGCAAGCAACATGAGCGTGTCCGCACGCCCTGCAAATGTGCACCACGTCTTTACGCCATTGATTGCCCACCCGTCTCCATCGGGCGTTGCCATCACGTTTACGCCTGCGACGTCTGATCCGAAATCGGGCTCTGTCACCATCACGCCAACGATGCGCTCTCCAGATGCAATCTGTGGAAGCCAACCATGTTTCTGCTCTTCTGTACCACCGCGCACAATCGCGCGAGTGAGGATCTCAGGTCGGGTGATGAGGGCCCCTCCTGCTCCGAGAGATCCCCAAGACAACTCCTCGGTTGCAACACACATGGCGAGATAATCGGACTCGCCGCCTGCAGCGAAGCCTCCGTACTCTTCCGGAACAGAGAGACCGAAGCCGCCGATCTCTGCCATTCCTTGCAGGATTGACTCAGGTATGTCTTCGTTGTTGCGATGTATGTGCTCGGCAACGGGGCGAATCTTGTCCTGCGCAAATCTGTGGAACGTGTCGCGGACCAGATCAAACTCATCGTCGAGGTGAGCAGGGCCGGTTCCCTTCTTCATCACATCATCGGCAAGCAACTCTAAAAACTCGGGGGAGCGGAACAGGGATACAAACTCTGTGAACGGCGCGAGCACAACTGCGTCTACGCCCCAAGAGTCTTGGCGCCCAACCATTCGTGACGCAAGATCGGCAATGACATCTGCGATGTAGGCGAACGACAAGCGCGCCTCAAACTCTCCATGCAGTGCGTATGTGAGCATGACCTGCGAACCCGCAACTGCACTCGCGGCATGGGCAAGGTCATACGCGGCAATTTGCTGTCTGTCTAGTAGGTCGACCGAGATGCGCCCATTCTCCGCTGAGCGTGTAGCGAGGGTATTGGAGGCCGTCTCGATTATTCCGGCGGCCGCCTCTACAAGCGCTACGGCCGTTGCCTGATGTGCAGTTGCATTGAGTTCAGTCATGGTGCAGAGCCTACCGACGCTGATTGGTTGGCTCCGAAACTGAGGCCAGGTGTTGAGCCCAGCATCGCGGTGCTACTCATTGGTATCCCGCTGATGCTTGTTCTTAGAGGATCGGAATTGTTGTTCGGGTAGTGCTCGTGGTAGTCGAGCCAGGCGGGCGCGTAGTGGTTGTCGATGTAGAGGAGGTGGAGGAGGTTGTCGTGGATGATCCGGTGGTCCCCGTCGTTCCTGTGCCCCCTGTCACTCCACTTACTCCCGAGGTGCCGGTCGCTCCAGTCGCGCCGGTTGATGGGGTTGCGGGCCCGAGAGTCGATGGGCGAGTGCCGGGAATGTAGGTCGACCCCTTAGTCTCAACAACGCGTTGTGGGTATCCTGAAATTGCCTGCTCTCTAAGGTGCCATATGAGGTCAATCTCATCGAATACTGCGCTGCCTAGGTACTCGCCACCCGCAGGGGAGAGATGCACTCCATCTCCAGCGCGAGCCAGTATCGAGTCGCCGTTCGCATCGATGATTCGTGTTGCATACGCTCCGTTGGCATCGTCGAAGAGGCTGTACCCATCGATCCAAACAACAGTTGGAAAGCGTTTCGCAACGTTTCGCTGCAGCTCACCGATCTGGCGCACACCGTTATTGATCTTGGAGTCCTTCATCACTGGTGGGGAGACCCAAAACACAGTTCGTTTTTGACTCCCAACAAGGATCTGCATCATCTCCTCGGTCTTCTTCTCGTACTCAATTGACCACTTCGGCCTAACAGGTTGCTGGCCCTCAACGATTGGAGAGTCGCCGCTAAGTTGTTTGCCGGTAACAATCGGGTAGTCGTTGGTTCCGATGATGAAGGCAACTGCCTCTGGCTTGAGTCGAGCGAGTTCGGATGTTGCTCGTTTGGGCCAGTTGAAGAACCCTGGGTTTGCTAAACCGCTTGAGACTCGCGACTCGTATACAGGTGCGACTACTCCGGTATCCGCGGCGATTCGCCCAAGGCCAGGCCCAAGGGAGCCAGCGAGAGAGTCCCCGCCGATCCACAACCGAAGCGGTTGTGCTGTTGTGAGTGCTCGGCGTTTTGGACCTTTAGTGAGCTCAACGGGGCGATCGACAACGTGCTCTTGCTTATCAATTACCTTCTCACTAGCAGGCGTTTGAGATAGGAAAGAAATTCTCCCTCTCTCTGCGTAGGCCGCTGCCGAAGCAGCGATGATGACTAGCAGAACAGTCGAGAGAAGCAAGGTAGATCGACGTTTGCGGTGATGTCGCCTGCGCCTTGCGTCAGCGCGCCGAGAGTGGGGGCTGATGTCGTCGTTTGCCATTAGGCCGTTCATCGTACCGGGGAGATCGGCACCCAGTGCGTCGCCTCAGATGGAAAAGTCGGGGTTCTCTTCTGCTCTATCTGCTTGAGTTCTGTAGAGGTCTGCGTAGAGGCCCCCGAGGTTAAGAAGTTGGTCATGCGTGCCCTGCTCCACAATCCGGCCACCGTCGACTACCACGATGCGGTCGGCAGCAACAATTGTCGAGAGGCGGTGAGCAATTACTAGAGCGGTACGCCCCTTAAGTGCCTCGGCTAACGCACGTTGGATTGCGAGTTCAGACTCAGAGTCAAGATGCGATGTTGCCTCGTCGAGGATGATCACCGCTGGGCTCTTCAAGAGAACACGAGCGATAGCGATGCGCTGCTTCTCCCCGCCGGACATCCGATATCCGCGCTCTCCAACGACAGTGTTGTAGCCATCTGGGAGTGTCGCGATTAGGTCATGGATTCGAGCGGCTCTGCAAGCAGCCTCAATCTCTGCATCTGTCGCCTCAGGCTTCGCGTATCGAAGATTCTCTTTGATTGACGAGTGGAATAGGTGAGGGTCCTGCATTACGAATCCGATAGCAGCGTGGACTGAATCCATTGTGAGTTCGCGAACGTCGTGACCGTCGATACGCAATGAACCCTCGACGACATCGGCAACGCGAGGCACAAGCATCGCTGTAGTTGTCTTACCCGCACCCGAGGGCCCAACAAGCGCTACGAATTCGCCTGGAGCGATTGAGAGGTTGATGTCTTGGAGTATCCACTCTGATGGCTCTGAGCCGGGAGCGCCGCCATCTTCGAGTGAAGCGAGCGAGACTAAATCAGGTGCCGGGTGACGGAACCAAACATGGTCAAAATCAATTTGACCCTTTGGAGACTCGAGGGTCACTGCGGTAGGTGATTCGGTGACTATCGAGGGGAAATCGAGTATCTCGAATACCCGCTCAAATGAAACAAGCGCCGTCATCACGTCGACTCGAGCGTTAGTTAGCTGCGTAAGCGGCTGGTAAATCTGGCCCACATAGATAACGAAGGCTCCAACAGTTCCGATGCTGATGGTCCCCACGATGGCCATATGGCCACCCACGTAATAGACGACTGCAGTTCCAACAGCGGCGACCAATCCGAGTGCAACGAATAGCACTCTTGAGTACATCGCAGTCTGAATACCGATATCGCGTACTCGAGCGGCGCGCGATGCAAACTCGTCACGCTCTCGGTCGTGCGCTCCAAATAGTTTCACTACGAGTGCGCCAGCAACGTTGAAGCGCTCAGCGATTGTGTTGTTCATTGAGGCGTTAACTACAAAGCTCTCGCGGGTAGCGGACTGCAGGCGCTTTCCGATGCGACGGGCAGGGATGATAAATGCGGGGAGCACTACAAGGGTGAGGATCGTGAGGCGCCACTCGAGAGCGAGCATCACTGAGAGTGTCACAACGAGTGTGATTACATTCGAGATAACGGTTCCGAGTGTCCCGGTCACCGCTTGCTGCGCCCCAATTACATCGTTGTTCAGGCGGCTCATCAGGGAACCAGTTTGAGTGCGTGTGAAGAATGCAATGGGCATGCGCTGCACGTGGTCGAAGAGCGAGACGCGCATGTCATAGATGAGGCCCTCTCCGACGAGGGCTGAGTACCAGCGCTGAACAAGGGAGAGCCCGGCGCTTGCGACAGCGAGTGCTACGGCTGCAACCGCTAGTCCTATAACTAGTTGCTCATTCTTGTTAGGAACCGCGTTATCGAGCAGAGACCTAAAGAGAAGCGGAGGGATAACCCCCACAACGGCGGAGAGCACAACGGTGATGATAAATCCGATGAGCGCGCCACGATACGGGCCGGTCATTCCAAGGACGCGCCTAATTAGATCGCGCTCAAGGTGCTTGCCCTTAACGGCATCGGGGTCGTGCCTAAAACTCATAAGCGTTTGGTGCATCATGTGGCTTAGAACCTAACCCCTCGGGCCACATTTTCTCCTAGGGCGGCTACCGGCTCGGTATTAGTAGCCTCCAAGGGATGAGCGCTAAATCAACTACCCCAGTGACTGCCACAGTGACTGACCCAGAGATTCGAGCCGAGTTGAAAGCCTTGGTTCGCAGGTGGGTCGAGCGAGAGGTGCTGCCTGTGGCCTCTGCCCTCGAGCATGCCGACGAATATCCGGAGGCTCTCGTTGAGCAGATGAAGGAGATGGGCCTCTTTGGAATCACGGTGCCTGAGGAGTATGGAGGTCTAGGGCTCGATCTACTTGCTTATATAGCGGTCATCGAGGAACTTGCTGCCGGATGGATGTCGCTCTCAGGCGTCATAAACACCCACCACATTGCAGCCGGGCTACTTGTCGCCCATGGAACCGATGAGCAACGGTCCTCTTTGTTGCCGCGGATGGTCACTGGTGAGATGCGTGGTTGTCTATCTCTCTCCGAACCTGATGCGGGATCCGATACGAGGAATATCTCCTGCCGCGCAGTGCGAGACGGCGATGAGTATGTAATAACTGGCACGAAGGCATGGGTAACAAATGGAGAGCGCGCAGGGTTGGTAGCGCTCGCTGCACGCACCGAGGAAGGCATTACTTGCTTCATGGTCGAGAAAGACCCGGGAGCCACTTTTGGCGGAATAAGCGTTAGCAAAAGCATCGGCAAACTTGGTTACAAGGGTTTAGAGACTGTCGAGATGGTCTACGACGCGCATCGTGTTCCAGCGAGTGCAGTGCTTGGCGGGGATGCGGGTGTCGGCAAAGGGCTCGCCGCGATTCTTAGTGGTCTAGAGGTCGGTCGTATCAACATCGCTGCGAGAGCGGTTGGGGTTGCTCGTGCAGCCTTTGAGGCGTCGATTAAGTATGCACAGCAGAGGCAGACATTCGGCCAGCCGATAGCGGCTCACCAGGCGATTGCGCACAAGCTCGCAGATATGGGGACTCAGCTGCTTGCAGCGCGCCTCCTCACGGAGCATGCGGCCAGGCTCAGGGCGGAGACCGGCCGGGCCGAGGTCGAGGCCGGCATGGCAAAGCTGTTCGCGAGCGAGGCGGCCCTTGATATTGCTACCGAGGCGATGAGAATCCATGGCGGGGTCGGGTACACAACAGAGTTGCCTATAGAGCGATATTTCCGGGATGCGCCACTGATGATTATCGGCGAGGGCACGAATGAGATTCAGAGAACGGTTATCGCACGTGGACTCCTCAAGCGGTATGCGC
Source organism: Actinomycetes bacterium (assembly GCA_037146835.1). GTDB lineage: Bacteria > Actinomycetota > Acidimicrobiia > IMCC26256 > IMCC26256 > IMCC26256. Next base: position 7,568 of record JBAWWI010000056.1, read on the forward strand.
TCGAGGAGTAGCCACGCTTCTTTGATGAGTTCACCCAAACGCGATTCATTAGCGCTATCCATCAGAGCTATCCATCACCGCGATCCATCATTTTGAGTGCCACCCTCTAGGCTCTCGCCCCGAGGGCAATACCGCTACTTCTAAGGACGCTTAAATCATGCTCAGAAGACTCCCGTTGCTCATCTCGTTATGTGCCGTTGTACTGCTATCCGCGTGTAGCGATAGCACCTCTACAAATTTCACTCGCGGCGAGTATGTAGACGGCCTCCTCGTCGGATACAAGGCTGACTCAACTCCAATCACAGCTACTGAGGCCCAATGCTTCGCTGAGTCAACTGTCGATGCCATTGGTGTCAATAAATTGAACAGCGCGGGGGTTGATCCAGCGACAGGTGCAACCTCTAAGCAGGTGAGAACCCTCCTTGAGGCCGATAACGCAGCGGCTGCGAAGCGTCTAGGAGCCTCGATCTCCAAAGAGTCATGCTTCAAGATCTCGACACTCTTGAAGGGTCAAATTGCTGCTGGGCTGCCCGGAGTAGTCGACTCGGATATTCAGTGCCTATCTGATGGTCTCGCGAAGGACCCAAATGTTCGAGCCGGCATGGTCAATGTTTTGATAGGGCGTGATGTTCCGACCCTCTTAGACACAATCAAGAAAGCGGGCGGACCGGTCTCTGCTGGTTGTGATGTGGACTGGTCCACATTTACGCCGGCCTCGCCGCCGAGCGGCCTCCCAAGCGGTGCAACCGGCCTGTAGAGCCGAAGCCTCAGATTCGGTGCGGCTGATAACAGGGAATAGGCCTCCTTTGTGTGTTCTCTCTCTAGTTTTGGCATGATCGCCCCATGACAATTCATGAGCGCCCATTTGGTCGGTACTACGAAGACTTCGAGATTGACGACATATACAAGCACTGGCCAGGGAAGACCATCACTGAAGCGGATGATCACCTGTTCTGCATGATGACGATGAACCACCACCCGCTGCACACTGATGCATGGTTTGCAGAGACCCAGACACAGTTTGGCAAGAACGTTGTTGTCGGCAACCTCGTCTACTCGCTAGTGCTTGGGATGAGTGTCCCCGATGTGAGTGGTTTGGCGATTGCAAACCTCGAGATAGAGACGCTGCAGCACAAGCGCCCCACTTTCCATGGCGACACGATCTATGCCGAGACAAAAGTGCTTGAGAAGCGAGAGTCTTCAAGCAAGACCGATCGTGGTGTTGTAACTGTCGAGACGTTTGGGTACAACCAGCGCGGAGAAGAGGTCTGCTACTTCCGCCGCAAGGTGATGGTGCCAAAGCGTGAGGCCGCAAAGCCACGCCAACGCCCCTACGAGTCGCAGGCATAACTTACGGCTAACGCCCGATAAGTTGCGGTAAACCTGTAACGGTTATCTCAAGTTAAATCAGGAGACGTCTTCGCTTCGGTCGCTTGGGCTGCCTAGCTTCGTGGCGGCTGGAAGTTTGCGGTAGAGCATGAATCCATACCCAGCTTGCACCGCGAATAGAGCGAGAACAATCACGCCAAAACCCGTGAAGCCTGCAAAAGCCATAGCGATAGCCACGATCACCACGCCAGCTACGCCAAGCAGGGTTAGGGAGAGCATGACCGTATTGAGTGTCATCGACCCGCGCTCATTCATTTCTTCAAGAACTCCATAATCATTGGGTTTACTAGCTCGGGCTTCTCGATATGCAAGAAGTGACCGGCACCTGGAATGACAGCAACATCGAGCCCGCCGAGGTAGTGAGGTCGCAGTTCGTCCTCTTTCACGAGCTGCTCGCCCATGCATCCATCATCGGCTCCATGAAGGTAAAGCGCAGGAATAGTGATCGGAGAAATAAACCCTGCCTGCACTGCATCCAGAGTCGGGTCGTTTGCGAGTGTTCCGTGGACGAAGCGGTAGTAGTTCAGCGCTGCGGTGAGAGTGCCAGGAGATGCAAGTGTGTCCTTGAGCGCGCGCATGTCTTGCGCGTCAGGGGTATACCCCGGAGACCAGTCAGCCCAGAGTTTGTCGATGATTGCGAAGTCGTTCATCGGCACCACAAAATCGGCTGTAGGCATCTGGAAGAAGAACTGGTACCACATCCGCTTTAACTGCTCGGGCTCCATCAGGTAAGCGCCCATAGCGAGTGCATGAGGCACAGCAATGGCGACCATCTTTGAGAAGCGATCAGGGCGATGCGCTACCGCGGTATGCGTTGTTATCGCTCCCCAGTCGTGCCCGATGATGACAGCTTCGTTATCTCCGGCAAGTTGATCTGCAAGTGCAAGCGCATCAAGTGCGAGCGACGCGACCTGGTAGTTGCCATCAGCGGCTAGTCCGGTAGGGGAATAACCGCGAAGCCACGGGGCAACTGCGTGGTAACCAGCATCTGCGAGAAGCGGCATGAGATAGCGCCATGTGGGTGCGTGGTCGGGGAACCCATGCAGGCAGAGAGCAAGGGGCCCATCTTTGGGTCCAGCCTCTAGGTAAGCGATATCAATTCCGTTTGCGTTTATGCGTGAGGGGTTTACTTGTGAGGGGTTTGTTCGCGAGGGGTTTGTTTGTGAGGGGTTTGTTTGTGAGGGGTTTGTTTGTGAAGGTGTCGTCATGAGGGCAGAAGTTAGTCGGCCCCCGTGGCGTGCGTTGGGCTGTTGAGGTCTAGCATCAGGACACTTAAACGAATTAGTCGCACTGGAGCGCATTTGTCCGAGACAGTTATACGAACCGAGGGCCTTACAAAGGTCTATCCAGGGGATATTCGTGCAGTAAACGGGCTCGACCTTGATGTAAAGCAAGGTGAGATATTTGGCCTACTTGGCCCAAATGGCGCAGGTAAGACAACGACCGCCGGCATGCTTACGACCCGAGTTGTTCCTACCAGCGGCCGAGCATGGGTTGGTGGGGTTGAGGTTAGCGAGCACCCTGCACTTGTAAAGCAGGTAATCGGAGTAGTTCCTCAGTCCAATACACTTGACCGATCCCTCGATGTGCGTGAGAACCTTTACTTCCATGGCCGCTTCTTTGGCATGGGGGCGAAGGAGTCTCGACGTGAGGCGGATCGCTTACTAGAGGTATTCCGCCTCACTGAGCGCGCAACAGCTCCCGTGCTTGCTCTCTCAGGCGGCATGGCGCAGAGGCTGATGGTCGCCCGCGCGATTATGCATCGGCCTTCGATCCTTTTTCTTGATGAGCCAACCGCCGGTCTTGATCCGCAGAGCCGACTAGCGCTCTGGGAGATTCTTGGAGACCTTCATAGAGATGGTCAGACCATTTTGTTGACCACTCACTACATGGAGGAGGCAGACCAACTCTGTGCCCGAATCGCGATCATCGACCATGGCGAGTTGCTCGCTCTCGATACACCTGAGGCGCTTAAGAAGTCTGTCGGCGCTGACACGGTAGTAACCGTCTCCGCTCAAGGAGATCTAGACGCGCTGAGCGAGGTGCTTCGCACGAAGGTGCCAGGCGCCTCCACTGCGAGGCGCGTCGAAAATACTGTTGTATTAGAGGTATCGGGCGTGGGTGGAGTTCTTCCGATCGTCATCGCGACCGCCGACGCAGCCGGGTTTACTGTCACCGACCTATCCATTGCAGAACCAACACTTGAGACAGTCTTTATCAACTTGACCGGGAAGGACCTGAGGGACTGATGACTCACGCGACGGAACCAACTACATCAAGAACAACCACGCCCATAGCGACACGATCAGCATCGAAGGCTTCGTGGACTGCATTTCGCGCCTTGTTGCTCCGTGACCTAACTGTTCTCCGCAAGTCGCTTAAAGAGTTCATTCCACGGACCTTGCTCCAACCATTCATGCTTGTATTTGTCTTCGCCTATGTATTCCCTAAAATTGGTCAGGGGGTAGGCGGTGGAGGAGCGGCAGCCGCGGCATTTAGTACGCAACTAATTGCAGGGGTAATCGGACTCGCCGTCATATTCCAGGGCATTCAGTCTGTGGCCCTCCCGCTAGTGAATGAGATTGGATTCACGCGAGAGATTGAGGATCGCGTCCTAGCGCCATTGCCAGTTGGGATGGTTGGTGTCGAGAAGATTGCCAACGGTGCCATCAATGGGCTCATCGCAGCGGTACTGGTTTTCCCGATCGCAGCGATAGTCCCAGCGACGCCGGTTCACCTTCAGATCAAGTGGCTCGAACTGCTGACCCTCGCACCTCTATCCGCGATTACGGCAGCGTCGCTTGGCCTCTACTTCGGTACGAAGTTTGAGCCGCGTCAGGTGCCCATGCTCTTTGGTGTAATTGTCTTGCCGATCACATTTCTCGGAGCCGTCTACTACCCATGGTCAGCGCTCAGCGGCGTCAAGGCTTTCGGCGTGCCGTGGCTGCAGATCCTGACGCTCGCGAACCCACTGGTCTATATGTCAGAGGGTTTCCGAGCAGCCCTTACCCCGACCCCCCATATGACTCTCTGGGCCGTCTACCCAGCCCTGATCGGATTCTCACTGCTTCTTGGGCGACTCGGCGTGACTGGATTTCGTAAGCGAGTCCTCTCCTAAGCCGTAGAGCAAACCCATCCAGAGCCCGATATTTAGGGCTCCCGGCGGCCGATAAATCATCAGCAGTGGGTATAAATAGGTCAGATCCCACGCGCATAAGACACCCTCTAAACATGCCCTCTCAAGACACATGTCACATTTGACATCTGGCACTTTCGCAACACCTACCTATGCCGGTAACGTCTTATTCCTTATGTCCGGGGGGATGAACGTCACTTTCTATGGGGTACGCGGCTCAACGCCTTGCGATGATCCCGCGCTCGCTCGCTACGGCGGCAATACCTCGTGCGCCGTGATCGAGATCCCCGGAGCAGACCCCATCATTCTTGATCTTGGTACAGGTCTGCGAACATATGGGGATTCACTAATTGCCTCAGGTAATGCAGGTGAGTGGAGGGGATCCGTCCTGCTTACTCATCTCCACTGGGATCACGTCCAAGGATTTCCATTCTTTAAACCTCTTCATCAGCTCGGCAGTGAAGTCGATATCTACGGCCCCGATCACGGCGAGGCACCACTCTCAGAGATGGTTGGACGATTTATGGGGCCCCCATATTTTCCAATTACTCCAGCGGAACTAGGAGCGAGCGTCCGCTTCCACGATGTATCTCCAGGGAGTTTCAGAATCGGAGACGCGGTTGTCACTGCACTCGCCGTTCGCCATACTGGCCCGACGCTCGCGTTTCGTGTTGATTGCGGCGATGTATCAGTTGTCTATATGCCAGACCATGGCCCTGGATGCTGTGCGCTCGACGATGACGACTTCGTTCCGCAGGATGTAATCGACCTATGCAACGGGGCTGACCTGCTGATCCACGATGCCCAGCACACGCTCGCTGAGTATCCGGAGAAGCGGCACTGGGGTCATAGCAGCGCCAATTATGCGGTAAAAGTAGCTCTTTCTGGTCGTGTTAGGAGTCTGGCTCTATTCCATCATGATCCAATGCACGACGATGCAGAGATTGACTCCATCGAACAATGTGCTGCAGCAATTGCCTGTGCGAGCGGATCGAGCCTTAATGTATTTGCAGCACGCGAGGGTTTAGAACTAAAGATCGAACCAACCATCCTCGACATAACCAGAGAAGTTGAGGGAGCCAACTGATGGCAGGGCATCCAGACGAGAATGTGATTGGTCCAACCGGATTGGAGTTTCGAGATGCTCTCGGGCACTTCGCCACCGGCATCACGGTCATCACAGCGATGGATGATGCGGGGCCAGTAGGGCTAGCAGCGAACTCGTTTACCTCCGTATCGCTTGATCCTCCGCTTGTGCTGTTCTGTCCAGCGAAGACTTCATCGAGTTGGCCGCGTATAGAGCGCGCAAAAAGTTTTGCAGTCAACATTCTTGATGACGCTCAAGAGGATGTCTGCCGAGTATTCGCTACTCCCGGCGAGGACAGGTTCTCGAAGGTGGCTTGGCATCTCTCACCTAGCGGATCGCCCCTCCTTGATGACGTGCACGCGTTTTTAGATTGTGTGCTCCATGAAGTCCACGACGGCGGCGATCATTGGATAGTCGTTGGGCGTGTAATAGATCTTGGAATCGAGGCCGATGCCGGCCCACTTCTGTATTACCGAGGCAAATACAGCCGATTAGGCGAGTAGCCCCTGAATTCTCTAGAGCAGTCGCTCTCTAGGCCCGTCACTCTCTAGACCAGGCGCTCTCTAGGTCAGGCGCTCTCTAGGTCAGGCGCTCTCTAGAGCAGTCGCTCTCTAGGCCCGTCACTCTCTAGACCAGGCGCTCTCTAG
>JBAWWI010000057.1:0-13815 GCA_037146835.1 Actinomycetes bacterium
TGCCATCATTTAGTCAACGGGACAGGGGGATGATCCGCAAACTTGAAGGGAGTGTCGTCATCGGTAGGCGGCTCTAGATTCGTCAGAAGTTTGCGAAGTTTCACGTCATCAAGAATCTTCGCGACTTCTCTCTCAGTGATTGTGTCGCCGCAGGTTGTAATCCATGTCTTGGCCATAGGGAAAGGATACGCCTCTGATCTATAAGCGGCACCACACTGCGCTGCTTTTTGAAGAATATGGTCCATCGGAGAATGGCCATGTGTTGTATTCGGCTTCTCGGCTGCTGGCCTCTGCTATTTGTAAGGGAGGAGGGCGGGGATGTCCCGCACGCGGTGGGCCTTCTATGGGCGATCAACTTCGCTCACCTACAGCGGATCGCTGGCGCTGGCGCGGCCGCGGCAACCTGAGACTCATCACGGGCCGCAATCGCGCGGCTTGGTCGGTTTACACATCAGCGGAGCCCCGCGCGTGCTACCACCTGTCTCCGTTCTGCACTATCGCAGCACTGCCCCTAGGCACGGCGTTGCTCAACGCGTTAGGCTGCTAGGGCCTTGACCGGACGAAGAAGTGAGGGACACATGGACACAACTGTTGATGAGATCGCGGACGGGATCTACCGGCTATGCACTTGGGTGGAGGAGGCGGCGCCCCCGGTCGGTTTCGGGTTCAACCAGTTCCTCGTCGATGCCGAGGAGCCACTCCTGTTCCACACGGGACCCCGGGCCATGTTCCCGCTGGTATCGGAGGCCATCTCTCGCATACGGCCGGTCGAGGAGCTCCGTTGGATTACCTTCGGACATGTCGAGGCAGACGAGTGCGGCTCGATGAACGACTTCCTCGCAGCCGCGCCGCATGCCCAGGTGGCTCACGGCGCGATGGGATGTCTGGTCTCGCTCAACGACATGTGTGATCGCCCGCCCCGGATGCTCGCTGACGGTGAGGTCATGGACCTTGGTGGCAAGCGAATGCGTCATATCGATACGCCTCATGTCCCTCACGGTTGGGAAGCTCGTGTGCTCTATGAGGAGACCACCCGAACCCTTCTCTGCGGTGACCTCTTTACACACCTCGGAGCAGGTCCGCCGCTCACGACTGAGAGCATCGTCGCGCCCGCGATGGAGGCCGAGGCCATCTTCCGCTCAACCGCCCTGGCTCCAACCACCATCGCGGTCATTGAGCAGTTGGCCGATCTCGAGCCCAACGTCCTAGCCGTCATGCACGGTTCAAGTTTCTCTGGCGATTGTGCCGGCGAACTGCGAGCCCTTGCTGCGGCCTACGACGCGCAGTACTTGATGCCAAGCTGAAGTCGTCTACGGCTCGTCGAGGACGGGGAGCAGATAACGGTACGACGTCGCCAGAAGGCGATCAAGGTCGGGCGACCAGTCCCACTCAACCATTAGGCGGCCTGGCTTCGTTAGAAACGTCGTGCCGTCGTACCGTCGCACGTGAACGGGATCCGGTCGACGAGGCACCAGATGAACGCTGCATGGTTTTTTATTGTCTCGTTGCCCATGCTCGCCGGCCCGCACTCGACCACGTGGTCAGCGTTTGGCAGCAATGACAAGGCCGCTCGCCCAGTTCATTGGAGTGATGACGAAATCGGAACGGTTCCGAAGGTTCTCGAGGAGCGCGTCGACCTTCTCGCCGTGCCCGGCAGGCCAGTTCGGCTGAGGGAGCATGTCGTCAATCACGTAGAGGCCACCCGGGGCAACAAGCGCAAGTGCCTCGTCAAGGCCCCAGTATTTTCCGGGCCAGGTATCCGCGAAGAGCAAGTCGAATTGGCTGGTAGCGAGGTCTCTTAGGGCGTCGCTGCCATCGGCATTGATGAGGGTGAGGCGGTGGTCATCACCGAGGAACTCGCGTGCGATCTCGACCAGCGGCGTTTCGAGTTCAACCGATGTAAGTGTTGCTGTTGAATCCATGCCGTCGAGGAGCCACGCAGTTGAGACGCCTGGTCCGGTCCCGAGCTCAAGCAGCCGTCCCCCGGGGCGGTTCGCCGCGAGCGTCCTCAGCATGGAGCCCGTCCTCGCATCGCATGAGGCGTCAAACCCGATCTGGGCGGCACGCGTCGCGATTCGGCTGATGACAGGCGGACCCTCCGCGACGTCGTCGATCATTCAAGCACCACCCTGAATAGGTTGCTCGGGCCGCAGCTCGGCGCCGATCTGACAAAGGTACCCGGACTCGCCAGTTGGTTGCCCGCGATAATCGGTGTTGTCGCATTTTCGCACGAGCGTGGTGACGGCGCTGACCTCGCGAACCCAATGTCATCTCGAACCCAAGGATCTGTGTGAGGGCGTACGTTTCGCGGTGTCACTCGCGGGCACACCGGAGACACTGTTAAAGACCTCGAACGGCAAACAGCGGAAACACTGGCAACGGGTAGCAAATTCCCGAGCAGGCGTTTCCCTGTTGGGGGATACGAACCACCGTATGGAGCGGGCGACGAGAATCGAACTCGCGTTCTCAGCTTGGGAAGCTGATGTTCTACCTCTGAACTACGCCCGCAGAGATAGGGACATTACCCGGGTCGAGCGCGTACTGTATGACGCAGTCAGGTAATCGCCTTATCGGGCAGCCGCAACTATTCGCCTTATTAAGGGAGCACTTCGATGAAACTCGTAACCAAGCCGCTATCTGCCCTCGCCTTGATCTGCACATCAGCATTGGTTATTGCATCAGGCCCAGCCGGAGCATCTCCAACACGTGCTCACGAGACTGGTGCAAGCGGCGTAACGGCTACCGCTCCGCTCACTGTCACCCCTGTGCCACTACCCAAGGCCGGCAGTGTTGTTAAGGCAAAGGGCGTGACGCGCACGGTTCTTGCGGTTGCGGAGCCGGCCAACTCTCCTGGCCAGGTGCTCTACATGACCCGCGTGAAGATAGCTCCGAAGACGAAACTCTCCGAGCACTTTCACTCAGGGGTTCAGGTTGCACGCGTTGAGTTTGGGGTGCTCACCTACAAAATTATTCAGGGAACAGTCTCGGTAACACGGGCATCCGGCAGGGTACAGAAGTTCACTGCCCCAGCCGCGCCGTCGCTGCGCAAGGGTGACTCGATTATCGAGACCTCAGGCCTTGTGCATTTTGGTGGCAATAACACAAACAAGCCGGTGGTCATCCTCACTGCACTATTGATCAACCAAGGCGCCGGACTCTCCACGCCTGTTGGCTCTGCAGTGGCGGGTACGCGAATTGTTCTACCGGCAGATCTTGAGGTGACGAGTCGCGACATCGTTACTTTTGGAGTCAATGGCCTGAACACAATGGGGACTGCGGTCGAGGTGGGCAGCGGGATCCTTGAAGGTGAAGGCGGCAGCCTCACTGGAGTGCGCGCAAAGTTGAACGCGACTTTCTTGGTGAACTACCTCTCAGGTAATGGCACATGGAATGCAACTATGACCATGACTTTTGCTGATGGCTCAACAATCTCGGGAACAATGTCTGGTGCCACGCTCGTCGGCCTCGGCGGTGCAGCATTTGGCGGCACGATCGGGGTGCTGGGTGGAACTGGCATTTACAAGAGTGTCACCGGCGGAACCGGTACCTACACGGGGTCGCGCTCGGGTGCACTAGGAGCAACAGCGCTACAGACTCGCACTGAGTTACACGTTCTTGGCCTATAAATAAAGTAAATAGCGTGCCTTCTGCTCTAAGTATTAGGGAGGCTCGGCGCTGCGTATTAGGCGCACAGGGTTTCTCAGTTGCGCGCCCGAGTGGTGCCGCAACGCTACGACACGCGACTTCGCTGCTGGGTCGTGTTGGTGCAGTGCAACTTGATTCAGTAAATGTCATAGCTCGAGCACATGAGCTGACACTCTTCTCGCGCCTTGGTGACCATCCTCGCAACTTGGCCGAACGTCTTGTCTCAACTGGTCGAGCATTTGAGTATTGGGGCCACGAGGCATCGCTGCTTGCAGTTGAGCTGCATCCACTTCTGCGTTGGCGCATGGAGGCCGCGCGTAATGGACAGATATGGAGCGGGCTCTCCGATGTGTTTGAAGAGCAACCTGATTACGTAGCAAAGGTTTTAAGTGAGATCACCATTCGCGGAGCCCTCAGCGCACGCGACCTTCCAGATCGTGGAGCGAAGGCTGGTCCTTGGTGGGGATGGGATGCCGGAAAACGCGCTCTCGAGTATTTGTTCTGGACGGGAACAGTGACGGCATGGCGCAGACCAAATTTTGAGCGCGTCTATGACTTAACGGAGCGCGCCCTGCCGAGCGAGATACTCAATGCGCCTACACCGACCCGAGAGGACGCGCAGAAAGATTTGTTGTTGCGCTCAGCTGCAGCCTTCGGTGTTGCAACCGCTGCTGATCTTGCTGACGCGTTTCGAATCAAGGCGCCTGTAGCGAGGCCGCTCATAGCGGAGTTGGTCGAGGAGGGAGCACTCGAGACGATCGCTGTAGAGGGCTGGAAACATCAGGCTTATCGCGCGCCGGGCACCCGCACGCCTCGCGCTGTCGATGCCCGCGCGCTGCTCGCTCCGTTCGACTCACTGATGTGGAGGCGCGATCGTGTTGAGCGACTCTTCGGTTTTCATTACCGACTTGAGATTTATGTGCCGGCCCCCAAGCGCATCTATGGGTACTACGTGATGCCGTTCTTGCTAGGCGAGGATTTGGTGGCCAGAGTTGAGATGAAGTCCGATCGCAAGGCCGGAGTGCTGAACATCTCGGGGGCTTGGGCAGAGCCCGGGGTAGAGCTGGGACTAGTGGCCGAGGCCCTAGCTAGCGAGGCCGCTTCGCTGGCCCAGTTTCTAGGCCTTGATCGGGTAACCCTCGGGCGCCGGGGAGATCTAATGAAGTCGCTGCGCTCGGCGGTCGCGAGTCTCGACCTTTGAGGCAGAGACCAAAAACGCGCGCCGCACCCACTTAACGAGCCTCTCCCCTGTAGAGTCCCGAACCGTGATTCTTAGTGACCGCACCATCAAAGAAGAGATCGCCGCTGGGCGCATAATCATCGACCCTTTCGACCCGGCGGATATTCAGCCATCATCTGTTGATCTTCATGTCGATGGTTTCTTTCGCGTCTTTCGCAACGACACAACGCCATACATCGACCCCAAGGAACCTCAAGAGGATCTAACGGAACTCGTTGAGGTAACTCTGCCGACTGCATTTATTCTGCACCCTGGTGAGTTTGTTCTTGGATCAACTCTCGAGCGCGTTGCTATCCCAAATGATTTAGTTGCACGACTTGAGGGGAAGAGCAGCCTCGGGCGACTCGGACTCTTGATTCACTCGACCGCCGGATTCGTTGATGCCGGATGGGATGGCCATCTAACGCTTGAGCTCTCAAATGTTGCGAACCTTCCGATTGCTATCTACCCAGGTATGAAGATTGGGCAGATCTCATTCTTGAAGATGACAACCGATGCAGATAACCCCTACGGCAGCGGCGTCACAGGCTCGAAGTATCAAGGACAGCGCGGACCAACTCCAAGCCGTTCGTACCTGAACTTCCGTAAGTAACCCAACTTCGGGTGATTAGTGTCGCTATAGCGACAACAACTACCCGAAGTTCAGGGGTTTGGTGGGGCTGTTTTGGGTGAGGACGACTTAGACGATGCTGGTCTGGTCGAGGTTTGAGGGGTCGGACTCGATTGCCTCTAGGAGCATCTCTGCGATGTCCTGAACAATTACATCCTCGTTACCCTCGCCCTTTACGCCGTCATCCATCATCACGTAGCAGAACGGGCAGGCCACGGCGACACGTGTTGCACCGGTACTGAGCGCCTCTTGTGCTCGCTCAGTGTTGACCTTCTTGCCGGTGCTCTCCTCCATCCACATGCGTGCGCCACCAGCGCCACAGCACATTCCCTTGGTGCCGTTGCGAGGCATCTCAACAATGTCGATGCCCTTTAGTGATCCGATGACATTGCGAGGCGCCATGTAGACGTCGTTGTGTCGACCGAGGTAGCAGGAGTCGTGATAGGTAACACGCTCTGCAAGTGATGCACCCGCCATTGAGAGCTTGCCCTCGTCGATCAACTGCGAGAGGAACTGCGAGTGGTGAACAACCTCGTAGTTGCCACCGAGTTGTGGGTACTCGTTTGCAAGTGTGTTGAAGCAGTGCGGGCACTGGGTGATGATCTTCGTAACACCCGCACCATCGAGCATCTCGATGTTCTGCATCGCGAGCATCTGGAAGATGTATTCATTACCCGAGCGGCGTGCGCTGTCTCCTGTGCAGAGTTCGCTTGGGCCAAGGATCGCGAAATCAATATCTGCACGCTGCAGCAACTTCGCAAGCGCGCGACTCGTCTTCTTGTTTCGATCGTCGAATGATCCTGCGCAACCAACCCACATGAGGTACTCGTGCTGTGTAGTTGCAGGTACGCCTGGCTCCATGATCTCGATACCCTCGAGATCGTCGGCCCAAGCACCGCGGTCGCCTTGGTTCATACCGTAGACATTGGAGGAGTTCTCCATTGATCGGTAGACGTTTCCAAGCGTTGCGGGGAAGTCAGACTCCATGAGGGAGAGGTAGCGGCGCATGTCGAGAATCTTGTCGAGGATCTCGATGTTGACAGGGCAGATCTCGTCGCAGGCCTTGCAGGTTGTGCAGGCCCAGACCTCTTCAGAAGTGATGCGCTCGAATACCGAGTTAGCGCGCACAGAGATTCCGTCGACTACTCCTACCGGCGGAGTCGTCTGTGGCGATGCCGTTGCGTTCATGACCTCGCCTACTTTTAGAACAATCTCGCGCGGGTCGAGCGGCTTGCCTGTTGCATGTGCTGGGCAGACCGAGGTGCAGCGTCCGCAGACTGTGCATGCATCGGTGTCGAAGAGTTGCTTCCATGTGAAGTCTTCGATTGTCACTGCACCGAAAGACTCAAGCTCAGTCTCAAGGAGGTTAGGCATTGGCTTCATCGCACCCTTGGGGCGGTCTTTGTCTTTCCAGAACATGTTCATTGGGCTTGTAATCATGTGGCGAAGCATTGTGGTGGGGAGGATTACAAGGAAAGAGAAGAACGCCACCACGTGCGCGATCCACGCCCAGCGATGTGCATCAATGAGTGCAGTTTCGCGCCATGTGCTTACAAGGCCTGAGAGCGCCCACCCAACGAAGGACCACTTCTCAAAATCCGGTCGCCCCTCTGCAGCGATGCGGAAGCCTTCAGTAAGGAAACCGGATACCGAGATCACAAGGAAAACAGTAAGGATTACAAGGTGCTCGGGCTTTGTCTTGATGCGAATTCGGTAGGGGCGCTGAATGTACCTGCGAGCGAAGGCCCAGAGAATTCCACCAAGGAAGATAAGGCCGAATAGGTCAGAGGTAAACGCGTAGCCCTTGTAGACCTCGCCATGTAGGAACTTCATTCCCGTCGGGAGCTGGTGGTCAAGCTCTAACAGAACAGTCGCAGCAAAAAGTACAAGGAAACCGAAGTAAATCATCGAGTGCATTACGCCTGCAGCTGGGTCTCGCAGCAGTGTCTGCATCCAGACTCCACGCCTAAAGTCGCGCATGCGACGCTTAGCGTTAGAGCGCTTGACTCGGCGGTCATCTGGAGCGCCGCGCTCGTAGTTGCGAACCCTTAGCGACACGAGCCAAGACGTTGCAAAGAGCATCGCAGCGACGGTTAAATAGAACGCAACCTGAATCGCAGCGGGGATGTTTACGAACACCTCGCGCGAAACAGGGCTCTCGTCGTGCCAATGAGTGATCTGTGGTGCAATGCCCGATGCAACTGTGCCGACGGCGGCAAGTACTCCAATGGCTAGAACTATCTGATGCGGCTTTGGCCGGCGCATGTGACCTCCGAATGGATTCGCGAACGATTCTCGGTCGCGAGATGTGTGGGAGAAACTACCAATCAATGCACCGGTTTCATGGGTGCCGGGGCCCGATTAGTTACCGATTAGTTCCCGATTAATTATTGACTAAAAGCGATGAAGAGAGCCGTCTTAAGTCGGTCGCTAGTGGTGGAGTTATTACTGAACGCTGCGCGCGTCTGCATCACGGAGGCGGCGTGCCATCCCAGTGAGGAGTTTGCGGGAGAAGCCGGGCGCCTCATCTATAAGCGCTGAGAACTCGCGCTGCCCAAGTACGAGGAGCTCCATGTCAGTCTCAGCCGTGACTGTGGCGTTGCGTGGACCGCGATCGAGAAGCGAGAGTTCGCCGAAGGCATCCCCACGTTTTAGGCCTGCTATACGCCTTCCATTGCGGGTGACCTTGGCCTTGCCAGAGATGATGACGAAGAACTCTGCGCCGGTCTCGCCCTGGTCGACAAGGCGCTTGCCGGCCTCAACCTCAATCTCCTCACCCCTGCGGGCAATCAATCCGAGGTCTCTGCGGCTAAGAGCCGAGAAGAGCGGGACGTCGGCTAGGGCATCTAAATACTGTGCTGTGCGCTTGGACATATCTGCAGGTTAGGCCTCAGCGGCCAGACTTGCTTGGCTTAATCGAGCGGAGATGATGCCTAAGTGGCAAACGTCACCTGCCCCCGCTAGAAGTTTTGCTTCAGTCGGGAATAATATGGCCATCACATAAGTTGATAGCGAAGCACTCAAGTTTTGGGAATCTAAGCCTGAGGGTGATAGAAACCATAGAGATCGAGAAGAAAAAGTCTCAAGACCCGCTCAAATCAAGACCCCCCCTAACTAAGACCCGCCCTAACTAAGACCCCCAAACCAACGAAAGGCAAGAATCAGATGGCCAAGGCAGTCGGTATCGACCTAGGTACCACCAACTCAGTAGTCGCAGTCCTCGAGGCCGGCGAGCCGGTAGTAATCCCCAACTCAGAGGGTGCCCGCACGACCCCCTCGGTCGTCGCCTTCTCCAAGACGGGCGAGGTCCTCGTAGGTGAGGTAGCCAAGCGTCAGGCGATTACCAACCCTGATCGCACGATCCGCTCCGTGAAGAGCCAGATCGGTACCTCTTGGAAGATCGATATTGACGGCAAGGCCTACTCCTCTCAGGAGATCTCGGCCCGTACCCTCCAGAAGCTAAAGCGTGATGCAGAGGCATACCTTGGCGACACAGTTACGCAGGCAGTTATTACCGTCCCTGCTTACTTCGATGACGCTCAGCGCCAGGCCACAAAAGAGGCTGGCGAGATCGCGGGCCTAGAGGTTCTGCGCATCATCAACGAGCCAACTGCAGCGGCACTTGCTTACGGACTCGACAAAGACGACGACATGACGATTCTTGTCTTCGACCTTGGTGGAGGAACCTTCGACGTCTCGGTACTTGATCTAGGCGACGGCGTCTTCGAGGTCAAGTCAACCGCAGGTAACACACACCTCGGTGGAGACGACTGGGACCAGCGCGTGATGGATTGGATGGTGGGTGAATTCAAGAATGCTCACGGTGTAGATCTAGCGGCAGACAAGATGGCAGCGCAGCGTCTGAAGGAGGCTGCTGAGAAGGCAAAGATTGAGCTCTCGACACTTCAAGAGACCTCTATCAACCTTCCGTTTGTTACTGCAACTAGTGATGGTCCACTCCACCTTGAGTTGAGCCTCACTCGCGCCAATTTCCAAGAGATCACACGCGATCTTCTAGAGGCTTGCCGTGGACCATTCGAGCAGGCGATTCGCGATGCAAACCTCACCAAGGAAAAAATCGATCGAGTCATCCTTGTTGGTGGATCTACGCGTATGCCCGCTGTAACAGATCTTGTGCGTGAACTCTCTGGCAAGGACGGCGATAAGGGAGTGAATCCCGATGAGGCTGTAGCGGTTGGCGCAGCTGTGCAGGCTGGAGTCCTGAAGGGCGACGTTAAGGACGTGCTCCTTCTCGATGTCACGCCTCTCTCTCTTGGTATCGAGACCAAGGGCCAGATCATGACGAAGTTGATCGAGCGCAACACCACCATTCCAACAAAGCGCTCTGAGACATTTACAACCGCTGAGGAGAATCAGCCAAGCGTCGAGATCAAGGTGCTTCAAGGTGAGTCAGACATGGCGTACCGAAACAAAGTGCTTGGGACCTTCCAGTTGGTTGGCCTCCCACCAGCACCTCGCGGTATTCCTCAGATCGAGGTCACGTTCGACATCGATGCAAACGGAATTGTGCATGTAAGTGCAAAGGACCTCGGCACTGGCAAGGAGCAGGCCATGACCATCACTGGCGGCACTGCGCTTAGCAAAGACGAGATCGACCGCATGATGCGCGAGGCTGAGTCACACGCCGATGAAGACCGTGTACGCCGTGAAGAGGCAGAGACTCGCAACAACTCTGACTCGCTTGTATTCCAGACTGAGCGTCTCCTCGCAGAGCAGGGCGAGAAGGTAGAAGAGGGCGAGCGCGAGAAGATCGAGTCAACCCTCAAGGCCTTGAAAGATGCTCTCTCCGGAACCGACATCGAGGCTGTGAAGCTGGCACACGAAGCACTCGTTGCCGCTAGCCAAGAATTTGCACAGCGTCTCTACGCATCAGCATCTGCGCAGCAGGAGAACCCTGGTGCGAACGAGGCACCCTCAGATGATGAGGTTGCAGAGGCGGAGATTGTTGACGAGGAGAGCCAATGACCTCTAATGAATCTGATACCCCAGAGGGCGCAGCAGACGAATCCTCAAGCGATAGTGATATTGACTCTGAGCTAGCAGAGATGCTTGCGATGGTTGATGGTGAGATAGTTGACATCGAGACTGTTGTTGGCGAACTAGTTGATGAAGACTCGGACTCTGCCGCAGCTGCGGTGGAGCACGATCTTGATTCGCTTGCAGCGGAGCGCGATGAAATGCGCTCCACTGCACAGCGGCTTCAGGCTGATTTCGAGAACTTCAAGAAGCGATCGGCCCGCGAAACAGCAGCCGCCGGAGAATCAGCGGTTGCTCGATTCATTGAGCAGTTGCTGCCAGTGCTTGACGCGTTTGAGAGAGCAGTAGATGCAGTTGCTGGTGCTGACGAGACTGTGCGACGAGGAGTTGAGTTGGCCTTTGGCGAGTTCACATCGACGCTCGGGCGCAACGGAGTAGTACGTATCGAAGCACTAGGCCAACCTTTCGACCCAGACCTTCATGAGGCAGTTGCTCACGAGGAGACCGGGGAGCACGAGGCGCCAGTTGTTGTCGAGGAGCTACGTGCCGGTTACCGACTCAATAGCAAAGTAATTCGACCAACAATGGTGAAGGTCGCCCAATAATCGTTTGGGAAAACGGGCAATATCACTCTGCAAATTTCGCAGAGACTAATAGGCGCTCCGGCGTCGGAAGGGTGAGGCGTGGCTGCGCAACGCGAGTGGTTCGAGAAGGACTACTACGCAGTTCTTGGCGTCCCTAAGGGATCGACCGAGAAGGAGATTACGCGCGCTTATCGTCAACTCGCAAAGAAATTTCACCCCGATGCAAACCCAGGCGATGCTCCAGCAGAGGAGCGATTCAAAGAGATCTCTGCTGCTTACGATGTGCTCGGCGACTCCGCAAAGAGGGTTGAGTATGACGAGGTGCGCGAGCAAGCCGCGTCTGGAGGATTTCGCGGTGGCCAAGGATTTCCTGGCGGGGGTTTTGGGAACGGGGGTTTTGGTAATGGCGGTTTTGGTAATGGCGGTTTTGAGGGCGGAGACATATCAGACCTCATCGGCGGTTTGTTTGGAAACGGTGGTGCACCCGGCGGTGGGCGTGGCCGCACAAGGCGCGGGCGCAGTGCAGCGGAGCGCGGTTCAGATCTTGAGACGACACTGCACGTTGATTTTCTAGATGCCATAAATGGCGTTACTGCGCCAGTGCGTTTCTCGTCAGATGCGCAGTGCGCGCAATGTAAAGGCTCAGGGGCCGAACCGGGCACGGTTGTAAACGTCTGCAATACATGCGGTGGCGGTGGTCAGGTTGCAGTTAACCAAGGGCCCTTCTCGTTCTCGCAGGTCTGCCCAGATTGCGCAGGTAGTGGTCGCAGAATCGCAACCCCATGTACGGCGTGTCGAGGCCGCGGTATTGAGATGCGCTCGCGTGAAGTAAAGGTGAAGATCCCTGCGGGCGTTTCAGATGGTCAACGCATTCGTGTTAAGTCGCGCGGAGCAGCAGGGGCCAATGGTGGCGAGCCTGGCGACCTTTATGTAGTTGTAAATGTTGCAGCACACGAAATCTTTGGGCGCAGCGGTCGCAACCTCACCCTTCGCGTGCCGATCACGATTACTGAGGCAGTGCTTGGTGCTGCGGTAAGAGTGCCGACACTCGGGGAGCCTGTAACTGTAAAGGTCAAGCCGGGCACCACTAGCGGCACGACCCTAAAGGTAAGTGGTCGGGGTATCCCATCGGCAAATGCAAAGTCTGGGCCTGGCGACCTTCATGTCACGTTTGAAATCGTTGTTCCGAAGTCTCTAAACAAAGAGCAGCGTGCAGCCTTTGAAGCACTGGCCGCGCTAGAAGATACAGACACACGCGAAAGGTTGGGGCTGTGATGGATTCTCCGCGTTACACAACTGCGGTCTACGTGATCTCGGTCGCTGCCGAATTAGCGGGAGTACACCCTCAGACGCTGCGCATCTACGAGCGCAAAGGTTTAATCAACCCAGCGCGAACTGTAGGAAAAAGCAGAAGATACTCAGACGCTGATATTTCGGCTCTAAGGCGTATTCAGGAGCTAACCAATGCCGGCGTTGGATTGCCAGGAGTCGCGCGAATTCTCGAACTCGAGGCTCGTCTCGCGAGAGTCGAGGCGGAGTTACAACGGGTTCGTGATGCAGCGGCACAAGCGGTTGCTGAGACACATCGACAGTATCGACGCGATCTTGTACCGGTTCCGCGTGCGCAGTTTCCGGTTCGGGTCAGAAGGCCCTAGTGAGGCAAATAGAGATGCAGCACGATTTAGTCAGAACTATTACGAAGAACAGCTGGACTGAACTCAACGAGAGGAGCTGAGGATGGCGCTCGATCCAAATCGTTTTACCCGCAAAACACAAGAGGCTCTAGGCACCGCACAGCGCGAGGCCGCGACGCGCCATCACTCCCAAGTTGTTCCTGAGCACCTCTTAGCAGCGCTTGTCTCGCAGCCTGAGGGGGTTGTCTTGGGGGTACTGGAGCGCATAGGACTGGTGCCGACAATTGCTCGGGCGCGCATTGATGAGGCTCTCGACCAGCTCCCCAAGGTTTACGGCACAACGACCCAGACCCCGGGGCTCGCGGCTGAGACAATGCAGATTCTCGAGGCAGGCGATGTAGCGCGCTCCGACCTAGGGGACGACTACCTCTCTACTGAGCACCTGCTCATTGCAATGACCGGAGCATCTGGCTCTGTTGGCGAGCTGCTGCGTGCACTCGGAGTAGATCGAGACGCCACCCTTGATGCGCTTCGCCAGGTGAGAGGGAGTCATCGCGTAACAAGCGATAATCCTGAAGAGCAGTATCAATCACTAGAGAAGTACGGACGCGATCTCACCGAAGACGCGCGCAGCGGTCGCCTCGACCCTGTCATTGGGCGCGACGAAGAGATACGAAGAGTTATTCAAGTGCTCTCGCGTCGAACCAAGAACAACCCTGTCCTCATCGGCGAGCCTGGTGTAGGTAAGACGGCAATTGCAGAGGGATTAGCGCGTCGCATTGTTGAGGGGGATGTGCCCGAGTCTCTGCGTAACAAGCGACTCATCTCATTAGACGTTGGGGCGATGATTGCTGGCGCAAAGTTTCGTGGAGAGTTTGAGGAGCGACTCAAGTCAGTACTCAAAGAGATAAGTGACTCCAACGGCGAGATAGTTACCTTCATCGACGAGCTCCACACGATTGTTGGCGCAGGCGGAGCCGAGGGCTCGGTTGATGCGGCCAACATGATCAAGCCCATGCTTGCTCGTGGTGAGTTGAGGATGATCGGTGCGACGACACTCGACGAGTACCGCAAATATATTGAGAAGGATGCAGCATTAGAGCG
>JBAWWI010000058.1:0-13687 GCA_037146835.1 Actinomycetes bacterium
CGACTGAGGGCTCGACTGAGGACTGGCGCCTGAGCACTCGGCAGGTTGCTTGCAGAGGCCGAAGTTCAGAGAGCTCTCAGGTTGCTGCTCCTCTAGGGATAATTCGGTAGACCGGGTTCATGAAGATCACCCGAGCATTCTGCCTAAAAGGCACGCCTTCGAGCATCAACCTCCGGCCGGTGTTGAGTCCGGGAATCGTGCGACGCCCTAAGAAAACCGCTGTCACTGAGCCTCGGCCATCCTTAACTGTCACTTCAAGAGCGGATGAATTAGCCCTAGGCACGAGCCTGACAGATGAGATCTCGCCCGCGATGAAGACAGGCTCGCGCATCTTGATTTGATCGATCGGCACTGCTCGAGCGTCCTCCGACCACTCGGCTAGCGCTGCTCGATCAAGCTCGTGAACTGGCTTGGTCAATTTAGTTAGGAATTTCTTCAGCGCCATGGCGAGTGCCTCCAAGCGTCACAATAACCGCAGGGCCAAATAGTTACCTGCCCCAAAGAAACGCCCCCCAAAGAAACGCCCCGGGTCAAGCAATCTAGAGCTTTGGGTCCTACGATGGGGGAGACCTTTACGAGGGAGATTGCTTTGCACGTCGTTGTCGTCGGCTGTGGCCGAGTAGGTAGTGAGATAGCAGTGACGCTTGAGGCTCAAGGCCACAGCGTCTCAATTATCGATAAGCGTAAAGACGCGTTTCGTCGTCTCTCGACCGCTTTTACCGGTGACCGCATTGTCGGTTTCGGTTTCGATCGAGACACACTCATCGAGGCAGGTATCACGGACGCCGGAGCGCTCGCCTCTGTCACCTCCGGAGACAACTCAAACATCATGTCAGCGCGCGTTGCGCGCGAGACATTTGGTGTGCCGCAGGTCGTCGCAAGAATCTATGACCCAAGACGAGCAGCAATTTACGAGCGCTTAGGGATCCCTACAGTCGCTACCGTTTCCTGGACGACAGAGCAGGTTGTACGACGACTAATCCCCACCACGCTCCCCATCGATTGGACCGATGCCTCTGGTGGTGTCCATCTAGTTGAGCGAACACTCCCGGGGCACTGGGCTGGAAGACGACTCTCCGGTATTGATGAGTCGGGGAGCTTTCAATTGAGCGCTGTTACGCGCCTTGGAACTGCTCAAGTTGCTCGCAACGATCTCGTTGGGCAGTCAGGCGACATTCTGCATCTGGTAGTCGCGACCGATGCCTTGGATGAGCTCGAGAAGCGGCTCGCAAGCACTACTGACCACTAGACCCGGCCAACAGACCCGACCACTAGACCCGACCGTCAAGATTCGCGCATCGCGCCACCATCTCTACCTGTTCGCGTGGCATCGTTGCGCAATGCAATCCAACCCGCGAGCCTCAGTTCAAGGACAGCGACACCTAGACCTCTCGAGGGTCCTGATCCCAACAACATTGTTTCTCTGCACCGCACTGATCGCAGCCTGCGGCTCAGATGGCAAGACCGCCACCAATAACCCAGAGAAGACACCACAGGCCGAGAAGGTTCAGTTCGCTGCGGGAGAGGTGAAGGTGGTGCGTGCTGGTAAGGCCGGCGAAGCCAACCAGAGCGACGTAGATGCATTGGTCACGGCGGCTGCAAATTACGTGCGCCAAGCCTCTGTCATTCCAATGCACGGTAAGTCGCTAAAGATCTCTGACCTGCTTACCTCCGCTGCACGACCAAATGCAGTCGGCGAAGCAAGTGATGCACTCACCGATGTAGGGGTCTCTCCTGTCACAGACTCCGTGGAGATCAGTAGCGCTCCATTGCCCATCACGATTCTTACCGACAACACCGGGGTACCTGCACTTGCAACCGTCTCAATTGACCTCACCATCAGCACCAAAACAAAGACTGGTGCAGTAAAGATCCATCGGGTCGGCGAACTCGCGTTTGTTCACGAAGGAGACGCCTGGTTAATTGACGGATGGCGGCTAACTGTCAATCGGGATGGCAAAGGCATTGCTTCAGCGCCCAAAACATCCTCCTCAACAAAGGCCCCGTGATGCTGACTACAGGAACATCATTTAGACGTGTCATCAAGGTGTCGTTTACCGCCTTAGCGGCAGCCCTGTTAGCAATTGCGATGGGCACCGCAGGGCTCGCTGCATGGTGGTTGAAGACTGGACGCATGCCAATTGCCTCAGGGGCGACGTACGTGACAGTTACCAAAACCGCGAGTGCAGACACGACCTCGGTTCCGGGGATTGCTCCAATATTTGTCTTAGTAGTTGGTAGCGACGCTCGTAGTGGAGAGACCGTGGCTCGCGGTGATGCGATTCACCTTGTTGGAGTAAATCCACAGAGCGGTCAAGCCACAATGCTAGATATTCCGCGTGACACTGGTGCTCAGATTCCAGGCCATGGTACCGACAAGATCAACGCAGCAATGTCAGCTGGTGGCCCGCAACTGCTCGCGGATACCGTAGGAAATCTCGTAGGGGTAAAAGTCTCGTTTGTAATTACAACCGACTTTGATGGATTCATAGGAATGGTCAATGACCTCGGCGGCGTAGACGTCAACGTGATCTCCCGCAACGTCGATCGCGAGTACAGCGGTGCCAATTTCGAGGTCGGCAAGACTCACATGAACGGCACGCAGGCACTTGCCTTCAGTCGCAACCGACACGGATTTCCATCAGGCGACCTAAAGCGAAGCGAGAACCAGGGCTACTTCATTCTTCAAACTCTCGGCCAGTTACGCGCGAATAATCCTGGACCAACCGCAACTCTCGGGCTTCTCGGCAACCTTGGTAGGCATGCGCACCTAGTAAATATGGGGTGGGCCGATGCGTACAGACTCGGGCGCTTAGGCCTCTCCTTAGACCCACAGAATGTGCGCAACCTTGTGATACCCGTTGGCTCTGGGGTTGGCTCTCGCCTTGCGCTGCTTGGTAACGCACGCGATCTCTTCAATGATTTTGCAGATGACGCGGTGTTGCAGCGCCACTAGCTCAGAGCGCATCGCCTCACTGCGTTATTGAGGTCTGTTACATAATTGTCACGGTCTCTAGGTACCCTCACAGGGTGAATCCAGACCAGAGAGATGCAGGCAGCACCCTTGATGCCCTCTCGCGCGATCCGGAGTTTGAGGGGAGGCTTGTATTCGATGAAGAGATCCCCGAGCGAGCGGCTAGCTACGGATCCCTCTCCGCCCCGCTTTCGCCTGCACTAAGCGAGCGAGTAGCTGAGAGGAAGCTAGATAGTTTCTGGAGCCACCAGGCCTCGGCTATTGATTCGCTCCGATCTAAACAACACACTGTCATTGCAACCGGTACCGCGTCTGGCAAGAGCCTCTGTTATCAACTGCCCATACTCGACTCGATAATCAATACCTCTACCTCTACCTCTCTCCTGCTGTTCCCTACAAAGGCTCTCGCTCAAGACCAACTACGTTCAATGCGCTCGTGGCTGCTCCCGGGTGTGAAGGCAGTTACATACGACGGAGATACTCCACAAGAAGACCGCACGTGGGCTCGCCGTAATGCCAATGTCGTTCTGACCAATCCAGAGATGCTTCACATGGGGATTCTCCCATCGCATGCGCGTTGGGCGACCTTCCTCATGCGCCTTGATTACGTCGTGATAGACGAGTTGCACGCTCTACGTGGAATCTTCGGAGGGCATGTATCTCAAGTGCTTCGCCGTCTGCGCCGAATCTGTGAGCATTACGGATCCTCCCCAACATTCTGTTTTACTAGCGCAACTATCGGCAATCCTGCAGAGCTAGCAAGCACACTTATCGGTGCTCCGGTGAGCGCCATTACCGATGATGGATCCCCAGCGAGCGCGAGGCGTTTTGCCTTGTGGCAACGGCCATTAATTGATGATGCTCTCGGCAAGCGATCCTCTGCCAACTCCGAGACCGCTGCGCTCCTAACTGCATTCGTGCGCGATGGGCACCCAACGCTTGCTTTTACCCGCAGCAGGCGCGGGGCAGAGTTAGTCGCCGACCAGACCCGTCGCACTCTAGAAATAGTTGCACCAACCCTCGCTGATCGTGTCGCTGCATACCGTGCCGGCTATCGCTCAGACGAACGGCGCGAGATCGAGTCAGCTCTAAACGATGGCCGACTTATTGGAGTAGCGGCTACGAATGCACTCGAGCTCGGGATTGATGTGGGGGGTCTTGATGCAGTCGTCATCAACGGTTTCCCTGGAACCATCGCATCGCTGCGCCAGCAATCTGGGCGCGCTGGTAGGTCCGGTCAACGCTGCTGCTCAGTACTTGTGGCCGGCGACGATCAGTTAGATCAGTGGTACGCAACACATCCAGAGCAATTACTTGATCGCTCCCCCGAGGCCGCGGTGATCAACCCGAACAATCCATTCGTGCTCAGGCCGCACATCGCATGTGCAGCGCACGAGTTGCCGCTCTCCCCAGATGACGAGAAGTGGTTTGGAGCGGAGATTGATGAGGCCGTTCGCGAGCTTGTAATTGCCGATCTCCTAAAACCACGTAAAGGACTCATGTACTGGGCTGGGCAGTCGCCACCAGCGCCTGCAATTGGGCTTCGCAGTGGCGCTACCGAGGAGTTCTCTCTACTGGACGCTTACGGTGGATCAACTCGATTGATCGGCACTGTCGATGGAGCGCGTGTCCACAGCGTGGCCCACGTCGGCGCGATCTATCTACATCAGGGTCGCCAGTGGCAGGTAGAGAGCCTCGACCTTAAGGACCATGTCGCTTGGATGGTCGATGCCGATGAGCTTGACGAGTACACGATCGCGCGCGAAGAGACCGACATAACCATTATTGAGACCGACCAATCTCTCGCGTGCGGATTTGGTACAGCGCATATCGGGCGAGTTGAGGTGACCAACCAAGTAGTTGCATATCAGCGCCGGAGGGTAGGCAGCGGAGAGTCATTAGGCACTGTTGCTCTCGATGTACCAGCGCGCTTGTTAGATACGCGTGCTTGTTGGTACACGATTGACCTAGAGAAGCTCGTGCGTGCAGGGGTAGACCCGTCCCGAATTACCGGCGCAGTCCATGCTGCTGAGCATGGGCTCATTGGCCTACTTCCACTCTTCACAATCTGCGACCGCTGGGATGTAGGCGGAGTATCTATGGCGATGCATCCGCAGACAGGCGACCCGACAATCTTCGTCTACGACGGTTACTCAGGCGGGGCAGGTATTGCTGAGTTGGCATACGCCGATGTCGCGCGCCACGTCAGCGAAACACTCTCTCTACTCGAGTCATGCCCATGCGATGAGGGTTGTCCCTCCTGTGTCCAGTCTCCAAAATGCGGGAACTGGAACGAGTATCTAGACAAGGGCGCAGCGATTCTGCTTCTTAGACTTCTTAGCCCTAAATAGCGATCACCACTCAAGCAACGCTGCGCTAGTTCCCTGAGACCCTGACCACTCGATAGTCGCGGAGATGCGCTCTCCAACCTCAACAAGGCGAAGAACCCGGGCTCCATTGCGCAGCGCAATCTCGCGAGACCTGCGCTCAGCATCCCCCTGGGAGTATCCACTTACGCGATCACTAGCCATAGCTGCAACAACTAATTCAGAGACAGTCTCCGCGTGGGCACGCTCAACTGCAATCCTCCCAGCGCTGCCCGCTGCGATAGACGCCGCCGCTCCAATAGCCACTGCAACGATTAGCAGGACGGCGGCACTACCCGTCTCGCGTCTAACTCCAGAATCTTTCATCTCTCGACGCGCACAACTGCGCGCGCCCGCATCATCGGGTCTGGGAGCAGCGGCCCCACTACTGGGATATCAGTATGGACCTTTACACGTAACACCACAGATATGGCACCCCCTATCTTTGGGCGCCTCCCTAACTCAAGATCAACACCTGGGAGTGCCCTCCGCGCCGCCTCCAATATGGTTGGTTCATCTGGTGAGAGCGCCGCGGCCCGAGCCGCTTCATGCACTGCCTGCTCTAGAAGTAAACGTGTGCGCACGACAGATACAACCTGAAGGGTGCAGAGCAGGACAATAATTACTAGAGGTAAGACGAGTACAAACTCGACAGTTGATTGACCAGTTTGCCCAAGACTCCGCGCCATGCTTCGGCGCGTCTCTCGGGATTCTCTATCAACCAATTTCCCTGAAGGGCTCGGGTCCACGGACTCAAACATGCTTATCCTGGGATCAAACGGCCGACGACCATGTCAAAGAGTTTTGTTATACCGCCGCTCTTTGATGCCCACGTAAGTAGCAGGGTTGCGATTGCAGCAGAACCAAGTATCACAAGTGCATACTCTGCTGTTGTCTGCCCTGCCTCGTCTGCCTCACTCTTCACACGCTCTACAAATTTCCGGATTGAATGCACGGCTACCTCCTGGTAGTCGGTGGGCTTAATTCGGGTCGGCGCATGGCCAACGCAGTAAGGCGCGGTCAGTGACCGGCGAGCGCACCGAGTACAACTGGTGCGAGAGTGAGCAGCCCAAAGGCCGGAAGTATCGTAAAAACAAGCGGGAACAGGAGGCGAATCGGCACTGCCCGGGCACGTGCCTCTGCTTTTTGGCGAGTAGCAATGCGAGATGATTCAGCTAGGCGCTGGAGTGCGCTCCGGATAGGCGCTCCACTTCGCGCTGAGGCGGCGAGAGTTGCGCAGAGTGCCATCAGGTCCCGATGTGGCGGGGGCGAGTCACAAGCAGAGGCGAAAGTTATTCCCCTATCGCTCGCAGAGGCTAGATCGGCACACCAGGCGGAGACCGTTGGCGGCGCCCATTTCGTGACAGCTGCAACAGAGCCAGTCGGCGTGCATCCCGATGCGGCAGCGAGTGCAAGCAGATCAATAAGCACTGGTATGTCGCGCGACACAGCATTATCCATGGTGCGGCTCGCGCGCCTTCTTGCTGGCACCCCAAGAACTCGAATGAACGCTACGGACTCGATACTTCGATTGCGACGAGAGGATTTCTTCTTCTCCATTATTTGAGCCCGAGATCTCGCTGCAGACTTATTGGCTCGGATAAAGATAGGCACTGCGATTAAAGCGCCCCATCCACATCCGATGAGCAGCCCTAAGTGTGACTCAAAGTTCGACATCTCAGGCCACCGAGTTGACAATGCGCGACATCCAGAATGCACCAAGTGCATCGAGGGCTAATCCCCCAAGCAGGCTTGCTCGACCAGCCCACGAACTCACCAACTGCGCCAGAGACCCGGGATTCGCCGCTCCACCAATTACGAGAAATAGAAGCGGCGCTGCAGCCACGACAAGAGCTGAGAGACGCGACTGGGTCGCTAGCGATAGGGCCTCACTTCGAACAGCATCGCGAGCGCGCAAAGCGGCAGAGAGCCCCTCAAGCCCATCAGTTGCAGGGCCGCCTAGGTCGAGCGCAATCGCTAGGCCGGCTACTAGTGCACGCACATCGGGATCGTTAGACGCACTCCACCAAGTCCGCAATGACTCAACTGCGCTCATCCCGGAGACGCGCATGAGTCGCAGACGATCAAGGTCTCGCCCAAGCGGCCCGGGCGCGACGGCTGTATCAATCACTCCAGCGAGCGATTCGCCGCCACGAACTCCAGAGATGATTGAGTCGGTTAGTGCTGGGACTCCGCGACGTCTCGCGTGTGCCGCACTGCGACGTGTCTTTATGGCCCACGCTGGAAGCGCGAGCACTACACCCGCGGAGATTGTGGCGGCCGTTGCGACACCTAGCAGGGGAGCTGTGAATAACGCGAGCAGAGCCGCTATCCCCCACCCGCTAATTAGCTGCTGCCCTGAGAGGCGTAGATCGCTCTGATCGATTGCATCGTTTACAAGCATCTCTAGCTGATTGGGAGTTCGCGTTTTTGTGGGGCGTAGGGAGTTGCCGCGCCGACGAGCCTCCCCAATCCGAGCAGAGTGAGCGAGGAAGACAGCGCCGGCAAACGTAAAAGGAGCCACCATCACAGAACCACCACAAGCCGGCGCGACATAGAGACAGCGCCGGCAAACGCAAACGGAGCCACCATCACAAGACCACTCCGTCTCTAAGCGATGGTCGGGATGCAGGACCCTCTATGAGCCCGCGTCCGCGGACCCACCGATCTATTACTGCGAGTCGCGTTCCAGGTGGCGATACCTCTGCTATCTGAACAATTCGCCTTGAGCCCCCCATGCCACGAGCCACGACAATAATGAGGTCAATCGCCGCAGCAATGTGTGCGCGTACCGCGGCCAACGGAATCTCACCGCCCCCCAGTAACGCCAAGCTCTCAATTCGATGAAGCGCCTCTAGCGCCCCATTTGCATGGAGAGTGGTAGCCGAGCCCGAGTGCCCAGTATTTAGCGCTTGAAGCATGTCAAGCACCTCGGCGCCCCTCACCTCACCAACAATGATTCGATCAGGGCGCATGCGTAATGCAGTTCGAACTAGGTCACGAACCGTTACCGCACCAGCCCCTTCAGCGTTTGGAGAGCGTGCCTCAAGGCGCAGTACGTGACGACCGGGGAGTCGCAACTCGGCTGTCTCTTCGATTGTCACAATGCGAGCGTTCGTATCGATGAAGGCACCGAGAGCATTTAGAAGCGTTGTCTTGCCGGCCCCCGTTCCTCCTGCGATCACCATATTTGCACCGGAGTCGATTGCTGCCTGCAGGAAGGCGACGCATGCTTCATCGGGGTCGAATGCCGCGAGCGGAACTGGTATTGCTCCAAAGCGCCTAATCGTTAGGCATGGCCCATCAATCGCAACTGGCGCGATTACTGCGTGCAGGCGCTCTCCATCTGGAAGACGCGCATCCACCATTGGAGAGGACCTATCTAGGCGAAGCCCGAGTGGAGTAATTACTCTCTCCACAATTCGTATCAGTTCATCTGCATCGAGACGCATCGGCAAACACTCAAGTTGCCCTGCGCGCTCAATCCAGCAACTCGAGTCTCCATTTACCATTATCTCGGTGACCTCGGTATCCCGAAGGATGGCCTCGAGCGGGCCGAGGCCAGTTAGATCGTCAAGGAGCGTCTCAACAAGTGGGGCGGCTGCCGCCGAGGAGAGCAGGGGGGCCTCCTCGGCGACAAGCGCCATCATGTGCGAGCGGAGAGCGGAACGCGGTACCGCTGGAGACTCCGCTATGCGCGCCCTCACCCGTCTGCGAATCGCTGAGGCCTCTGTCGCCCCAAGCAGACCATTCACGCAGCCGCCCCAGCTTCGCTTGGGTTAAGCCCTACCGCGTTGAGCGCATCGCGTGCTGCGCGCTCCAACGCCTCTGGGATTCGTGTCGGCAATACACCGGCATCGACTGCCCGTGCGATTACCTCACGTACTGGCACCCTCGCTATTACAGGTCGACCAATCACATCGGCAATCTCGCGAACTCCAAGTGCTCGGCCTGGCTCCTCCACCAAGACAACCCCTGCGACACGGCGGGTAGACGCGCGGCGTACGCCTCGCCGGAGAGCTAAGTAACACGGTCGCACAACTATCAAAGAGATATCCGCTACCTCGAGCACACCTTGAGCAACAGCGCTATTCGCGGTGCCGAGGTCAATCACAGTTGGCGGGCCGTCTCTAAGGGCAACAGCGAGTGCAGCGCCAGACTCACCACTCGGGTGCACCTCTTGGAGCAGCGCTCCACCGATAGGCAGCACTGAGAGGTTTGGCGCAGCCGTTACAGCGAGACGCGTAAGGGCTTCGCTCTCAGCCTCCGGCCCGAGTGCGAGCCAATCAAGCAGGCCAGTATCGGGATCATTCCCCATGCCAAGAATTGCGGGCTGGTCACCGGCAAGATCGGCGAGGCGGGTCGGGCCCGAGCGGGCAAGGACTAGCGAGCAGGCAGCGGCAACCACTGAGGTTCCGGAGCCGCCCTTTGGGGACCATATGGCGAGGAGCGACATGCTCTCTCCCTTCGAGTGCAGAGAAAAATTACGACTTGGGGAAAGTCAGGGGAGAGCAAGGAGAACGTAGACCGTCGATCCCGTCCGAGTCAAGGAAAATATTTCTGCGCGTTTACCCGAGAAAAATCGCCTATTTAGCAACAACTCCAATAATGCTTAACCACATCTACCCAACATAGGCGTATCCTCCAAGGATGCCTGGTGCCGCGTTCTTCGACCTCGATAAAACAATCATCGCTAAGAGCTCGGTCCTCGCGTTCGGCAAGCCCTTCTATCGCGAGGGTCTTCTCTCAAGGGGCATGATCGCTAAGAGCATCTACGCTCAGGTTGTATTCATGCTCGTCGGCGCCGATGAAAGCAAGATGGAGAAGATCCGCGAGTCGATGCTCTCCCTGACCAAGGGATGGAACCAAGAACGCATTGCGACAATTGTGCGCGAGACTCTTGACGAAATCATTTCACCAATTATTTTCGCAGAGGCGCTCGAACTATTCGCCGAGCACCATGCTGCAGGTCGGCGCGTGATTATCGTCTCCTCCTCTCCGATGGAGGTAGTTGGCCCGCTCTCTGAGTATCTCGGAGCCGACGAAGTAATCGCGACATTGGCCGATATAGATGATGACGGAAATTACACAGGCGATCTTGCGTTCTATGCGTACGGCCCATTTAAAGCAGAGGCGATCTCCGCTATTGCGCTGCGCGACGGATTAGATCTTGCAGAGTGCTACGCGTATAGCGACTCGATCACAGACCTACCGATGCTAGAGATCGTTGGGCATCCAGTGCCTGTAAATGCTGACCGCGAATTGGCGCGTGTCGCTAAGGAGAAAGGCTGGGAGATACGTACCTTCCAGCAGCCAGTACGTCTAAGGGACCGTGTTCCTAACCCACCAAAAGCACCGACACTTGCAGCGGCAGGTGTTCTAACTGTCGGGGCTATCGGCGCTGCTGTCTACGTCGCCTGGCGACGCGCCCTTGGGGCCCGTGCGTGAACCCAGTAATAATCGCGCATTTACCTACACCTATTGAGCGAGCGCCTCGTCTCGGCGAGATTCTTGGCATATCTGACCTCTGGATCAAACGTGACGACCTAACGGGGTTAGCCCTTGGTGGGAACAAGGTCCGAAAACTCGACCTCCTTGTTAAAGACGCAGTTGATCAGGGCTGCAATGTATTGGTAACCGGCGGAGGTCGACAGAGTAACCACGCGCGAGTTACAGCAGCTTCGGCAAAACGCTTTGGGTTCGAGTGTCACCTTGCGCTTAGTGGCCCTAAGCCGGAGCGTTACGAAGGCAATCTCCTCATGTGTCATCTACTCGGTGCAACGATCCATTTTAATAGTGGTAACGAGTACTACGAGATAGAGGAGAGCATCCTCAATATCTCTGATCAACTCGCCGAGAGCGGCGGGCTCCCGTATCTAATCCCCATTGGAGGCGCGTCCACTATTGGTGTCGGGGCCTACGAATTAGCCGCCCATGAGATAGAGGACCAGTTTGCCGCTATAGACAATCTCGCAATGGATTGGATAGTCGTTGCAGATGGATCTGGCGGAACCCACGCAGGGCTTCTCCTAGGCCTAGGCGCATCGCAGACTCGCGTGCTCGGAGTAGATGTAGGTACGCGCCCCGACCTCGATGAAGCAGTACCTGAACTTGTTAAGTCCACCGCTGAGTTCCTCTGCCGTGCAAATAAGATGGGCAAGGTTCTTGTAGACCATGACCACATTGGCCCTGGTTACGGACGGGCATCCGACCAGACCATCAGCGCACTGCGCATTGCAGCGCAATCGGAGGGGTTGATACTCGACCCCGTCTACACGGCGAAGGCGTTAGATGCACTGCGTACACATGCCGCCGATGGTCGAATTAGCGGACGAGTTGTATTTCTACATACCGGAGGCACGCCGGCACTCTTCTCACGCGAGTACGAACAAGCGCTGCGGGAAGATGCATCTACAAACTAATCAGCGATTATCGCGGACAATACGTGCAGCGATTACCCCGATTACAACAACCGCTATTACTGCCAGGGCTTTAAACACTCAAGACCCTAAACACTCAAGACCCTAAACATTGAAGACCCTAATAACTAGGTTCTAGACGGCGAGTAGGTCGCGAGCGCCAGTATCTGCGGATGGGTGCCTGAGCTTGGACATCGCACGAGCCTCAATCTGACGGATGCGCTCTCGTGTCAGGTTGAAGTGCTCCCCAACCTCCTCAAGAGTGCGGGGCTCACCGCGATCTAGACCAAAACGAAGCTGAAGAATCTGCTTCTCACGCTCATCAAGAGGTGCGAGCAACTTCTCTATCTCATCTGGCAGTAGCGCTGTAGCGGCAACCTCGAATGGAGAATCAGCCGAGCGATCCTCGACGATATCTCCAAGCTCAGCATCGCCATCTTCTCTTAGCGGCTCTGAGAGCGAGAGGGGCTCGGCAGCGAAGCGAAGTGCCTCGGTTACCTTGTCCTCTGGCATCTCTACCTCAGCAGCTAGCTCCGAGAGCGTTGCTTGACGACCGAGCTTGAGCTCAAGGCGCGAGCGCGCTTTCTGGAGACGAGCAAGGGTGTCGCCGGCATGCACTGGGAGACGAATTGTTCGACCCGTATTCGCGATACCGCGAGTAATGGCTTGACGAATCCACCACGTTGCGTATGTAGAGAACTTGAATCCTTTACGCCAGTCGAATTTCTCAACTGCGTGGATGAGCCCCAGGTTTCCCTCTTGGATTAGGTCCAGTAGAGGAAGCCCAGATGCCTGATACTTCTTTGCGATCGAGACAACAAGACGCAGGTTCGACTGAACAAAGGTCTGTGTGGCCTCTTCGCCGTCACGATCCGCACGCTTAACTTCGCGCTTCTTAGCGGGTGTCAGCTTCTTGAATGCAGCGGCGTCTGCGATCTGCTCGCGCGCCTTAATGCCATTCTCGATCAACTGAGCGAGGCGGACCTCATCATCTTTTGTGAGCAGTGTGTACTGCCCAATGTCTGTGAGGTAGAGCCGGACAAGATCTTCCTCATCCCTATCCACACGATCCTTCGCCACAATTGCCTCTCAAACGCCGATTTCGACTGGGGCATCTCTGCCGCCACTCGCGACCAACCGGTGATCCCGGCCGGGTCTAGCTGTCTATTCTCTGCTACTCGCCCTCAAAAGAGCGAAACGCAGAGCCACAAATCTCTCTTCACAAAGAAATTCTTGTCTTTTCTGTCACATTTACTAACGATCCCTGCCTTCGAGATATTTTTTGAGTCATCTTCTTGAGCCATCTCAGAGTGCATGAACCTGTGGACAACCTATTAACGTCACCACCAGGCAATTCATTCCCGAGGGCCCTAGTGAATCCACCTAGATTCACTAATTTCTGTAAATACCCGCCCTCGAGACGGGTTTGTTAAGCACCACTGGCCCCTCTAGCCACTCCCTGCCTATAGAGTAACTTACGCGTCAAGCCCCCCTATTTATCCACAGGTTGCCTGTGGATAACCAATCAGATTGAGCAACTTCATCATGAGCAATCCGGCGAGCAGCGGCTCTAAAAACCGAGGCCCAGAGGGCAATCAAGAATCTCGAGACTCCAATGAGATTCTCATCGTGGTAGGGGTCTTTACAGCGATCCCTGGGTCTGAGTCCAGCCTCGCCGGGGTCCTCTCTCGATATACCGTCCTCACACGAGGCAATCCAGGGTGTCGCAATGTTGACCTAGCGGCGTCCCTAATTGAGCCAGGGCGTTTTGTGCTTATCGAGAAATGGGCTGACGAAACCGCACAACGCCTGCATGCCGACTCCAACGAGATGGTTGCAATGGCAGAGGCTGCACTCCCCCTACTCCAATCTGCACCGGTACTAGACCTCACAATTGGAATCAGCGCCCACGATCTGATTTAGAGGCG
>JBAWWI010000059.1:0-12536 GCA_037146835.1 Actinomycetes bacterium
GGCAGGAGAAGGGGCGCGCGAAGGGCAGGCGAGAAGGGCAGGGGAGACGGGGTATGCGTCCAGACCCGCGGCTGATCGCCCTAAGAATGTGCCAACGAGTCGCATCCGGGTAATCTACGCAGCGACCTTCGAGTCCTTAACTTCGAGTCCATCTCTCCGAGAGGCAACAAAATGTCGACAGACGCCAGCGCACTGAGCAACGACCAACTTCGGGACCAGACTCTCGCATGGTTGAAGGCCAATCTCCCAGATGGGTGGATGGACGCGGTTGATTCGCGAGACGACGAAGCGGTTGCTCGCCTTCGTAGTGCTCAGGATTACTCCGAGTGGTGCACACGCTTAGGTGAGGACGGATATGCCACGCCTACTTGGCCCGCTGAGTACGGCGCAGGCATGTCGCTCAATCCGACACAGGCTAAGGCCGTAAACGATGTCCTCAACCATTACAAAGTTGCGCGCCCTTACAACATCATCGGAATTGGAATGGGTGGCCCAACGCTTATGGCTTGGGGATCCGAGGAGATGAAGCACAGGCTCCTAAAGCCAATGGCATGCAACCAAGAGATTTGGTGCCAACTATTCAGCGAGCCAGGTGCTGGGTCTGATGTTGCAGGGCTTGCTACACGGGCTGTTCGCGATGGAGACGAGTGGGTAGTAAACGGCCAGAAGGTCTGGACAACTCTTGCCCATGTTGCGCGCTGGGGAATGCTCGTAGCGCGTACAGACCCAGATGCTCCTAAGCATGCCGGCCTCACATACTTCGTGGTCGACATGGAGCAGGAGGGCGTAGATGTTCGCCCGCTCGTGCAGATAACAGGGGATGCAGAGTTCAACGAGGTCTTCTTCAACGATGCTCGCGTGCAGGACTCGTGGCGCCTCGGACGCGAGGGAGATGGCTGGAAAGCCGCTATTACAACCCTAATGAATGAGCGCGTCTCGCTCTCAGGTGCAGGATCTGTTGGTGGCGATGCTGTCGGCGGAAGCCCAATCTCAAAACTTATTGAGCGTCACAAAGGCGTAACCGATCCACTAGTGCGCCAATCGATTGCACAGCTCTATATAGAGAGCACTTTGATTCGCATCAGCAACCAACGTGCAGCCGGTAAGCGTAAGACTGGTTCTGAGGCCGGACCTGAGGGTTCGATCACAAAACTTCAGCAGGCTGAGTTCAATAAGCGCCTACAGAATGTTGCCCTCGACCTCGAGGGACCGAGTGCAATTGCCTGGGAGGGCAAGAACCTCTCGCGCATTGAGCGGATCGGGCGTGTAGGGGCTGCTGCAGATGACGACAGCGCAATCGCATCTGGCTTTCTCCGGGCGCAGGCCAACACGATCGAGGGTGGCACCTCTGACATCATGAGAAATATTCTTGGAGAACGCGTACTTGGGTTACCAAAAGAGCCTGACCCCTCTCGCTCTATCCCGTGGAAAGACGTACCTCGCTCTGTCTGAGTCGAGGCACGGATACAGATGTGCGAAATGTGCATGAAGAGAATTAAGAGATAGGACTCCTTTGACTGCGCCGCGGCTCTGCCTTCTAGCAATACATGCACACCCTGATGACGAAGCATCGAAGGGGGCCGGTACCTCTGCTCGTTATAAGGCTGAGGGAATTCGAAACGTATTGGTCTGCTGTACCGGTGGTGAGGAGGGAGACATCCTCAACCCCGCTATGGATACCCCTGAGGTGCGTGCAGACTTATTCGGAGTACGCATGCGCGAGTTAGAGGCGAGTGCCGAGGCCATCGGGTACGAGAAGATTTACCTGCTCGGCTATCGCGACTCCGGGATGCTCGATAGTGAAGCAAATGCGCGCCCAGATAATTTTGCGAATGCGCCATTCGAAGAGGCAGTAGAGCGTCTCGTGCGGATCATTCGCAGCGAACGGCCTCAGGTAATCGTTACCTACGGGGACGACAAGGCTTTCTATCCGCACCCAGATCACGTGCAGGTGCACGAGATCTCCGGCCCTGCATTCAAGGCTGCAGGTGACCCCACGGCCTATCCGGATGCGGGTGAGCCCTGGCAGCCGAGCAAGATGTATTACACAGGCTGGTCCCATCGCAGGGTTAAAGCCCTCCACGACGCTTTCTTGGCGCGTGGTGAGGAGAGTCCCTACGAGCAGTGGTTCGCGGCCGGATTCTCTGAGCGCGCAGACGAACGGTTTACTGCCCTCATTGATGTATCTGATTTTCTTCACGCACGCCGCAAAGCACTACTCGCGCACCGGACTCAGGTTGATCCGGAGGGGTTCTGGATGCGCCTCCCCGATGACGTCGTTCGCGAAGTATTCCCGTGGGAAGAGTTTGCGATTGCCGAGTCGTTGGTTGATAACGGGGTGGCACCCGGCGAGCCTGAAGAGGATCTCTTCGCCGGCCTCCGGTAGCTGCGAGGCCTGACTTAAGCGGTGTCTCTAGCCTGCTCGCTGTACCTCTCGGAGTTCTTTAAAACCGATCAGTGTCGCGCCAGAGTTATCTACGAGTTTGCGAAACGCTTCGTTGGTGCATAACGCCTCGTGGTCTCTAACGCGCCCACTCCAGTCTGGATGTGATGCGCGCAACTCGTCGGTCTCCACCGCTGGGTGGAAGTAGATCTCGGTTACTCCTGGGCGCATATTCGAGAGCATGCGCTCAATGTCGCCGCGGCTCCCGACACGTGTGTATAAGAAGTGGTCGCTAAATACAATGCCCTCTTCAGCGGCGAGTCTGCGGTACGGAAATCCGACCTGGGTCTCTCCGGCCGCTCCCCCCATGCGAAGCGGGAGCGCAAACTCTGTAGCCATCTCAAGATAAACATCGAAGAACTCTGGTCGTAGTTGCACGGAGCCCATATGGGAGTCGAGATGACTTACATCGAATCCCCAGTAGATAGCGCGTTCGATCTGTGCGCGACATTCTTTGCGAACTTCATCGAGATCGGCATGGTCCCAGAGATCGGCGAGGGTGCGGGGAAAACCTCCGTCACCGTCTAAGAGGCTTGGGGAGCGAGTGATCGGCCCCCAACGGTAATTCTCCCACTCGCTATTGAGCGTGAGGTGAACGCCTACGTCTTCGCCTCGGTACTCAGCGGCTGCATCGCGAGCCCATGGGCATGGCACCATCAATGTTGCGCTAGTCGCGAGCCCTTCGCGCAATGACTCGTAGATAGCGACGTTAGCGGCGCGCGTTGAACCAAGGTCGTCGCAGTTAATGATCAGGAGTCGTGCATCTTCGCTATACCCGAGGCGCTCAGCAAGAGTTGTCACGCCAATAGCGTAGCGACCGAGGGGTAGGCGCAGGCCGTTTAGACGCGCTCGATGATGGTTCCGGTACCTAGCCCGCCGCCGCAGCACATCGTGATGAGCCCGAAGGTTCCGTCGGTGCGCTCAAGTTCGTGGAGTGCTGAGGTGATTAGGCGTGCTCCTGTTGCTCCAACTGGGTGGCCGAGTGCAATAGCGCCGCCGTTGGGGTTGACCTTCTCCATATCGGGGTGGTGCGCGCGCTCAAAGGCCAAGACAACTGATGCAAAAGCCTCGTTGATCTCGATTGTGTCGATGTCGTTCATCGAGAGCCCCGTGCGGTCGAAGAGGCGCTGGGTGGCCTCGATAGGCCCGGTAAGCATGAGCACCGGATCTACGCCGACTAGGCATTGGTCGACGATGCGAGCACGTGGCGTGAGACCGAGTTCGGCTGCACGCTTTGCTGTCATCACAATCAGCGCAGCTGCTCCATCTGTAATTTGTGACGATGTGCCGGCAGTGTGGACACCGTTCTCGCGACCAACAGATTTAAGTGTCGCAAGCTTCTCTAGTGAAGTCTCTCTAAGTCCTTCGTCTCGCGAGATTGTCTGCATCGTCTCTCCCGCCGAGCCGTCTTCTGCGCGCTCCGGCGCCTGGATTGGGTGCACCTCTCGCTCGAAGCGCCCCTCTGACCAAGCACGTGCTGCGCGCTGCTGAGACTGAAGGCCAAATGCATCGCAGTCGCCGCGTGTGATTCCCCACTGGTCAGCAATGCGCTCTGCTCCCTCGAACTGTGTTGTGTATTCGTACTGCGCGAAATATGCCTTAGTAATCGGGCGACCAAAATCACCGCGCACTGCTGCGCCTAGTGGAATACGCGACATGCTCTCGACTCCACAGGACATGGCGGAGTCGATGACGCCTGCCTTAACCATGGCGATCGCCATATTCGATGCCTGCTGGGAGGAACCGCACTGCGCGTCTACGGTGCTGGCGGCGACCTCAAGAGGAAGCCCAGCTGTCAGCCAAGCGGAGCGAGCAATGTTGAAGGTCTGCTCACCTATCTGGCTTACGCAGCCACCAATAACTTGACCAATAAGCGAAGGGTCCATTCCGCTGCGTCGCACTGCCTCTGCCTGCACTGCGCCTAGGAGTTCGGTGGGGTGAACCGTTGAGAGGCCACCATTGCGGCGCCCAAGCGGTGAGCGAACTGCCTCAACAATTACTACGTCGTTATCTGCAAGATTGGCCATGGTGTCTCCTAGTTCTGGGGTGGGAGTGTTACTTGGTCTGCGGTAAAAGGTCTGCGGTCATTGGGCGCAGGTAGTTGCGCCGCGGCTGCGATGGTACTCGCGCGTGTCGTTGAGCGTCAGCGGCAGTCGAGGATTACCTTCCCGAAGGTGGTATCCGAGGCGAGGAGTTCGTAGCCCTGCTCGGCATCGGATAGTGGGAGCACGGTCTCTATTACAGGGGCTACAGCACCGGAGGCGAGCAGAGGCACAACCTCGGCTACAAAGGCTGCGGTTGCGGCACTCTTCTCGTCGCTAGTGCGTGGGCGCAGCACTGTTCCGAAGAGTCTCAGGCGTTTGCTCATCACAGCGAGAATTGGTAGTTCGCAGCGCCCTCCGGCAAGGGTTCCAATCAGGACAATGCGCCCACCCGCTGCGCTAGCAAGCACGTCCGTGGTTACGTACGCGCCTCCGACTAAGTCGGCAGTTACGTCGATTGGGCCACCGGCTGCTTCGGTTATCTGGGCTGCGAAAGCAAGTGGATCAATCTCGCGGGGTGCAAGTATCGCGTTATCGAGACCGAGTGCTTGAGCGCGTGAGAGTTTCTCTGGGGTGCGGGCCGTTCCGGTTGTCTCGCATCCCCATGCTCTCGCCAACTGCAGAACCGCGGTTCCAACACCTGAACCAACAGCGTGTACTAACACACGCTCTCCAGGTAAGAGCAGCGCCTGAGTGCGCAACGCGTCGTGCGCTGTAAGGAAAACCTCTGGAACCCCACCGGCAGATACAAGATCGAGTGACTCGGGGACGACTGCGCAGTGGGTACTTGCAACCACTATCTCCTCTGCCTGTGCTCCGCCTGCTGCAATTCCAAAGACGCGTGTGCCGATTACAGGGCTCACAACACCTTCACCTAACTCGACTACCTCACCTGCAAACTCAAGGCCTGGAATATCTGCAGGGACTCCAGGTGGAGCGGGGTAGAAGCCTGCGCGCTGCAGTAGGTCGGCGCGGTTAAGGCCAGCGGCGTGCACACGAACCCTGACTTCACCAGGGCCTGGGCGCGGCGAGGGCCGCTCGCCGATTGAGAGAGTTCCGTCACCTAGAGAGATCACACATCGCATACTTGGGCAGGTTACCCAAAGCGAGGATTACTTCGGATTATCAGCTGGAGCAGGGGACGAGGACGAGTTTGGGATTGGTGCCGGTGATGGTTCAGGCTGGGGCTCTGTGGGCTGAGGCTCCGGAGGCGCAAGAGGCCTCGGCTCCGGTGGTGCATTTGAATCGTCGCCTGGTTTGGGGTCAAGTGGGGCGAAGAGCGATGGGTCGAGTGCGTTGAGGGTTATCTCTGTATTGATGGGATCTCTCGAAAGATCGCTCTCGGTCTCTGGCAAAGTCGGTGTACTTGATCCATCGAAGGTGCTTGATCCATCAGCGGTACTTGATCCAAAAAAAGTATATGTAGGTACGAGTAGAGCAGCGTCCTTACCGTTGATCGCTCCAAACTGAAGCGAGTAGCCGGCCTCGACTCTCTTGATGGTCACAACGATGGGCTCAGTAGACGAGTCTGACTCAACGGGCAGATCCGAGGAGAGGGTGTTGGAGGAGAGGGTGTTGGAGGAGAGGGTGTTGGAGGAGAGGGTGTTTGAAGTTGCTGCACTTGGGGGAACAGCATTTGGGGGAACAGAATTCGAAGAGAGAGCGTTTGGCTTCCCCTCTGCCGCCGCCATCGGCAGCCAGCCGTAACCTAGGCCTCCCTCTCCGGCCTGTAGTGCAGCTACTGCATTCAGCGTTCCTCGCCGTGAGTACTCTCCGACCCTCTCGGTCTTCACCCAAGCGCCGCTCGCGTTTAGCACTGCACCCTTATCACCTACCTCTACGTACCAATCAAGATCGTGAACGGGGATTGAGTCGACAAGTGGGGTCATTACAACTTGGCGCGAGAGAATGGTGGTGGATTCTTGCGGATCACATGCTGTCTCGGGCGCGCATGAGACTCCGCTCGACATTGCGCTCGCATCGTTGATGGTTGACTGCCAGCCCGATGAATCGATGCCAGCGGCGCTGAGTACATCGTGAGCGATCCTTAAGAGCGCTGCATTTTTAGGCAAATCTACGGGCACGCTTGGTGGCGCCGTAATTGGAACCTCTGAATTAATGGTGACAGGTGGGGTGGATGAACCGCTACCAGTTGAAGACCCTCCAGATGAAGAGCCTCCAGTTGAAGAGCCTTGCGAATATTGAGCCCACGATGGAGTAGCAGAGTAGGAGAGTGTATTCATGGGCATACTCACCGACGTTGCGACCTCGCCGTAAAGGGAGGCAACTCCGGTTGCAGGTACGCCATTAGTGGAACCCGGAGTAGTCACTTCAATTGTTGTGATGCCCTCGGTGTTCGTCGCCTCACCGGTGCGACCAAAGTGCTCTGCGAATCTCTTCAGTGCATCTCTACCGGCGGCATTACCTTGCTCAAGTCGAACTACTTGGTAGACGTTGGCAGGCGAGCCAAGACCGGGTAGAGCAGAGTCTGTGACCCAACGCATCTCTCTAACAGGGTAGAGAAGCGAGTCGCCACTTGCATTGCTCCTAGCCTCCGCCGAGATGGGAGCGCTAATGCTCAGTAGCGGGTTGTTATCTGCTCCGTAGCATGAAGAAAAGAGGGCAGTGAGAGCGAGGACGATAATTACAAAGATGGCTCCATATCCTGGAGTAGGGAACCGCCTCGAGGGGCCCTCGGTGCTCTCGGATATGCCTCGACTGCTGCTCATCCCCAAACGGTACTCCTGATTTACTTCTTGAATCACGCAGGGAATTGAGCAATTTTGTGGCTCAGCCCTCTAAATCTCGAGAGTTCATAGCGAGAATGGGGGGCTGCTTTATTAGGGTTAGGGATGTGGCCACCCCCGCGCTCTGCATCATTGATAACGACGGGCGGCGACTTGAGATTAATCACGATGATGCGCTTAGCCTTTTTAAAATCGCAGAGGGGCTTGAGGCGGCGACTACCTCGTCGTGTACCGAGTGCCGGAGCCGAGTGATAGCGAGTGGCGCTCTCTCTGAACTCTTGAGCAGCTTTGTCGAGCATCCACGTGTCTTAGAGATAATCGGCTTCGCTGATGACGCCTCAACGCTGCATATCTATGTCATAGATGTGGAGTCGCCATGCACGCATCGGACTTGGCGAGACCCAGGGCGGGAAGAGTTCTTTATGGCAGTAAAGGCGCAGAGCCCTATTCGTAAACGACGTTAGTTCGCAGCCGTTTACCGAGGTTGTAGTTACTCGCCTCGGCCGATTGCTAGAAGGTCGGTAAAGGACTCTTCCAAGCACTCAATTAGCGCATCTGGGTCTGTTACTGAGGCGGGGTCTGAGTTGACCCCAACATGCATCACTCCGCAGTAGGAGAGTGCGGTGAAGTTGACTGCGCATCCGCCGCGCGGCCCAATCGGGAAGTTCTGCTCAATGCGCGCTCCAGATATCCAGAGGTCAATCGCGCTTCCTCGGAGATTGGAGGTAGCGAAATCAATTGTGCGCGTCTGGGTATGCGTCGCTGCAACAAGGAGAGCAGTAGGCAGGCTTGAAATAACATCTGCTAGCGACTCTGCAGCCTCTAGCGCGCGCTCTCCGCGGAGGTGTCTGAGGCTTTCGCGAGTAGCTACGAATCTCTGAGTTGGATCTTTAGGACCGGTTGGTACAAGCACTCGAGTAGGTACAAAGTGATTTGCAGAGGTGTCGTTCTGTCCTCGTGTGCTTATTGGCATTGCCATGCGTAGCTCTGAGACAGGCCGACCCATTGCCTCGTGGTACCTGCCTAGGGCTCCGGAGACTCCGGTGACGAACACATCGTTTACATGTCCGTCTAAGGCATGAGCAGTGGCTGCGGCGTCCTCAAGCGAGAAGGTAAACAGGTCGAAGCGGCGATCAAGCGAGCGCGGACTCAGTAGCTCCGAGTGTGCTGAGTCGGTGACGAAGACTTGTCTGCGCAGCGATGAGAGCATGTTGATCGAGCCACCTATTGCCTTGGGGGCGCGCTGCGGGTGGAGTGCAAGCGAGATGCTCGCCTCGATGGCGGTTCGTGCGATCTGGGTATTTCTGCGTGTTCGGTAAGCGAGCGCACCGCATGCGGTCTCGAACGCGTTTGTCCTGTTCACGGGGTCGAGTTGCCGCTCGTCGCGTTGGCGCGCTGCTGCAGCCTCGGCGATTGCTTGCACCTCATGGTCGCTCTCCGGATGAGCGTCACGATCCACGATGCTGAGAGAGAGTCGAAGCCCGCCAACCCCGTCTGTAATGGTGTGGTGCACCTTCTGAAGTAGCGCTGCACGCCCACCAGGTAGGCCCTTGATGACGGTGAACTCCCATAGGGGGCGAGATATATCGAAGGGCTCCTCGCAGAGCTCAGATGCAAGATCAAGAAGGGCGCGCATGCTTGATGGCTGATCAAGGGTGATGCTGCGGAGGTGGTAATCAAGATCTATGCCCGAGTCCGCGCTCCAGACCGGAGGCGCAATGCGGAGTGGCGCCGGGACAACTCGCTCGCCTAGGTGGGGAATGAGCGTGATAGCTCTCTGCATCTTCGATCGCAGTCGCTCCATATCTGGCGCGCTATCCAAGATCGTGAGGTTGCAGAAGTCAGACCTCAGGGCAGGGTCTTTCTCAACCGCCCACATGATTGCTTCTGTCGCCGTCATCCGTCCCACTCCCCAAGAGTGCCTGCTGGCGCTCCTAGTTGCAAGGACCTAAGTCAATTAAATGGGGATTAGGGGGATAAATAGGTATTAACGGTCGATCTTCGTTCGCTTGAACTCGTTGAGGTTGCTCCACTCGAGGAGGTCTAAGGCCTTGAGTAGGTCGGCAACATTTCCGCGATCCATGAACCTGATGAAGGTAGCGGTTCCCGCAGTGATGAATGTTGGGACCCCGAATACCTCGTAATCGGAGACAAGTGCGGTGTGCTCCGACTTGAGGGTTGCCAGCGTCTCATCCCCGAGCGCTATCTCGGCGACACGCTCTGGATCTAGACCCACCAAAGTGCATACGTTGCGCATCACAGCCTCATCGCGAATCGCTAGAGAATGCACATGGCGTGCAGCGAAGGCCTCCATGTGAAAATCGAGGAATTGATCTGGGAAGTTATCGCGCACTGCGATCCCGAATAGCAGTGCCATGGTGCCGGTGCCGCGTTCGGTAGCTGGGCGATCCCAGATATCTACTCCACCTTCTTCAACATGGTTTTGATCTAATGAAAATGGAGTAAAGGTCACATCCATCTCTACGCCTTCACGTAGTGCCGCGACTACTGCTGCGTGAGCGTTATAGGCAAATGGGCATCTGTAATCAAATGCGATAGAGAATTGACGGGTCATTCTTTGCTCCTAGTGATCTATTTAGGTGTATCTAGTTATTTGTTTGGCGCTACTCGGTTAGCGGCGTTTACGGGAGAGAGGCAGGACTCTTATTGCGATGGCCCCGAATACTGCTCCCAGTGCTGCACCAGCCAATACATCAGAGGCATGGTGCATTCGCGTATAGACACGGCTCCCCGCAACTACTCCTGCGAGTCCATACCAGATGCCAGGGTGTTTGGAGTCTTGCGACAAGAGCGCCGCCGCTGTAAATGCTGCTGTGGCGTGGCCAGACGGAAATGACGATGTAACCGGGCGCCGCATACCCATCGGCAATGCTTCATCGGACTCAACCTCAGGGCGCGAACGATTGAAGAGTGATTTGAGCGCACCGTTTGTTAATGCAGACTCGATCCCGAATACCGCAGCTCCGCGCAGAATCATTGAGGGATTACCTCTACGAACTCCACGCGCTGCGACGAGGATGTTCCAGAGGAGAGAGTGGTCTGCCGCGCTAGAGACGCCGTAGAAGATTCGATCGGCTACTGGATGGCGATGGTCGCGGCACCACGCGTCAACTGCGTCGTCGAGGGATTTGACAGCAGGAATATCTGAGGGAGTTGGGAGATTGCTCGGGAACTTCACAGCCAGCACAGCCTACGCGGGCGAGATCCGGAGTCGTCCAGCCAAGGAGAAAACCGCCTAGTAGCAAGCGCTGGCTCTTTTTTAGGCGCTGTCTCTATTTTAAGGTCTCGAGAAGGTCGATGGCGTCCTGTGGGTTGCCTCCGAACTCTGGGCAGAAGGGCTTGAAGGAGCACCAGTTGCATAGCGGGCCTGGCTTGGTGCGAAAATCGACATTGGTACATGCATCGCCAATGGCGTCCCAGACCGCTTGGGTCTTGTTTGCGACACCGCGCGACTGCTGATCGGATGTGGTGGCAACGATCGCTACAGGGTCGGCCAAGTAGAGCAACTGGACTTTGACGGGGCGTTTTCCTAACGCTTCCTCAACCATCAACGCATAGAGATTTACCCCAGCGAGGCGTTGATCTTGGTAGCGAGGCCCTGGGGCCTTACCGGTTTTATAGTCGCTAATTACCAGCTCATCATCTTCGTTGAGCTCGAGACGGTCGATCACTCCGCGCACTGTTGCTCTACCGATATTTGCCTGCAGTCTTAGCTCGAGGCCGATGGGGCGAATGCTTGATGGATCCTCTAGCTCAAAGTATTTGTAGACGAGTCGCTCGGCCTCGTCGTAGAAGGATCCCCACTGCTC
Source organism: Actinomycetes bacterium (assembly GCA_037146835.1). GTDB lineage: Bacteria > Actinomycetota > Acidimicrobiia > IMCC26256 > IMCC26256 > IMCC26256. The sequence continues at coordinate 11,063 of JBAWWI010000059.1, forward strand.
CTCGTTGAGGTTGAGCCCTGTGAAGTCTGGATCACTTGCAAGTTCGGTACGCGCTGTTGCGAGGTCTATAAGAGCGTTCGCAATACTGCGTTGGTCTGCGGGGCGCATCATTAAGTGCTCGAGAGCTAGATGCACGAGGGTGCCCTTGCTTGCTGCAGGTGATGGCTCCTGGGGAAGCCTGTCGACATATGAGAATCGAAAGGCGAGAGGGCAGGACTGGAACTGGCTAATGCTGCTCGGCGAGATTGATTTGGGAACCTGTACCGGCACAGGGGCAGCGGGGGAGGGAGTTGTCATAGTGAGGAGGGTACCCACACGCTGGGACACATGCTTCGAATGTCGAGAGAATCCTGTGGGGCTAACCTCGCGGGAGTCGATTCAAGGTGCTCGACAAGCACTGACACAAACGTTGGTAATTGGCTGTCTGGCAAATATCTAGGGGGATAAATGAAGGTAGACGGAGGGCTCACGCCGATTCTGAAGGATGTACCCGCGGCGGCTCGTTTGTTAGAGGAGGTCGGTTATGCGGGGGCGTGGACGGCCGAGACGGCACACGACCCATTCTTTCCGTTGCTCATTGGGGCAGAGCACACAAGCACTCTTGAGCTCGGGACCGGTATTGCTGTTGCTTTCGCACGCAATCCGATGAACCTCGCCAACATCGGATGGGATCTACAAGCCTTCTCGGGCGGGCGATTCATGCTCGGGCTAGGAAGCCAGATCAAGCCACATATCGAGAAGCGTTTCTCAATGCCTTGGTCACAGCCTGCCGCCCGGATGCGCGAGTTGATCCTTGCAATGCGCTCAATCTGGGCATGCTGGAACGAAGATGTGCCGCTTCAGTTCGAGGGGGAGTTCTATAGGCACACGCTTATGACTCCTTTCTTCAACCCAGGGCGCAACCCACATGGGAACCCGCGTGTATTTCTTGCAGCCGTGGGCGAGCGTATGACCGAGGTTGCTGGGGAGGTCGCCGATGGAGTAATCGTCCATGGTTTTACGACTGAGCGCTACATGCGCGAGGTGACGATGCCGGCCCTTGAGCGAGGTTGGGCCAAGGGTGGCAAGAGTCGCTCAGAGTTTGAGTTATCAGGCCCGATGTTTGTTGTTACGGGGACCACTGAGGAGGAGATGGCTCAGGCGCGCGCTGGTACTTGCCAGCAGATCGCGTTCTATGGATCGACACCTGCGTATAGGGGGGTCCTCGAACTTCATGGTTGGGGGGATCTACAGCCTGAACTCAACCAACTCTCCAAACAGGGTGAGTGGGTAAAGATGGGCTCCCTAATCGATGATGAGATGCTCGACGCCTTCGCAGTTGTGGGCGAGCCCGATGACATTCCGCGCCTCATGCTCGCGCGCTACGGCGACCTACTAGACCGCATCTCTTTCTACGCTCCATACCGCTCCGACCCAGAGGGCTGGGCCACTGTGATTGACGGTTTTAAATAGAGACGGTTTTAAATAGAGACGG
>JBAWWI010000060.1:0-12272 GCA_037146835.1 Actinomycetes bacterium
TCCCTGTGGGGCCGTTACGGTGCTTCGCCACGATGATCTCCGCCGTTCCACGCTGGTCAGTCTCAGTGTTATAGGACTCATCGCGATAGATGAACATCACAACATCTGCATCTTGCTCGATCGAGCCTGACTCACGGAGGTCGGCGAGCATCGGCCTCTTATCCTGGCGATACTCGAGCTGACGGTTGAGCTGTGCAAGAGCAACGACGGGGCAGTCGAGTTCGCGAGCGAGAATCTTGAGACCCCGCGAAAGGTCGGCTACCTCTACTTGGCGACTCTCGGGCCTACCAGGCGTTGACATGAGCTGCAGATAATCAACAACGATCAAGCCAAGGTCTCCATGACGAGCCTTGATGCGGCGAGCCTTAGCGCGCATCTCCATCACCGTGCAGTGAGGGTTGTCGTCAATGTATAGAGGCGACTCTCCGAGATGGGACATCGCAGTGTTGAGGCGTGTCCAGTCGGCATCGTTGAGTCGACCTGTCTGAAGTTTGCGAGCCTCAACGCGCGCCTCTGATGCGAGTAGTCGCTTAGTGAGTTCAACTGTGCCCATCTCCATAGAGAAGAAGATGACCGGACGCTTAGTAACAATCGCTACGTTCGCTGCGGCACCGAGTGCAAATGATGTTTTACCCATTCCCGGTCGAGCAGCCACAATTACAAGGGTTGAGTTCTGAAAACCAAGTAGCAGCTCATCAAGATCTGTGTAGCCGGTAGGCGAGCCAGTTACCGCTCCCTCAGGGCCCTCATACATATTTGAGAGTTGATCGATCGTCTCAGAGACGGAGTCGAATACGCGCACCATTGACTCGGCGACGCGCTTCTCTGCAATCTCAAAGATCCGAGCCTCAGCGCGGTCGACGGTATCGGTCACATCATCGGGCTGAGAGTACGCGCTCTCTGCAATCTCACCTGCAACGGTGATTAGACGGCGCAGAAGTGCAAGTTCGCTAACAATCCCTGCGTAGTGCCCCGCGTTCGATGACGCAGGGGTATTGGCCTGGATACTTACAAGCTTCTGCCTACCGCCGAGCGCTTCAAGAAGATCGGCGCGGCGCAACTCCTCCGCTATCGTCACCGGGTCAACCGGCTCGCCCTGGCTGTACAGAGCCATTACGGCATTGTAGATATGCGCATGCGCAGGCTTGTAGAAATCAGACTCGTCGACACGCGCCTCTACCGCTGCAGTAATCGCATCGCGCGAAAGCATCATGGCGCCGATTAGCGACTCCTCGGCCTCGAGGTTGTGCGGCGGTACGCGACCCCCAGATACCGATCGCTGAGAGCGCCGGGCATCGTCTATTGACTGAACCACTATTTCCCCTAAACCTTGCGTTGATTCGACACGTCATTTTGGGCCACGATTCAAGCCCTCGTTACCGTCGATCTCGGAGACGAGCCGGGGCTGGAGAAGGATGGCGACGAGGCCGAGCTCCAAGTATTGATTGCAGCGCGTGTCGAGTCGCTCAGGCCCGGACTCACGCTCGTACGACGTGAGTACCCAACTGATATCGGCCCTGTAGACCTTCTCTGTCGCGACGCTGAGGGCAATGCAGTTGTTGTCGAGATCAAACGCATCGGAGAGATTGCAGGCGTTGAGCAACTCATTCGTTATCAAGAGCGCCTAGACCTTGATACGCGTCTTGCGCCGACACGTGGCATGTTCGTAGCCACGCGCATCAAGCCGCAGGCAAAAGTTTTCGCCGAGAGTCGCGGAATCGAGTGCGTAGAGATCGAACTAGACGAGTTGCGGGGCCACGACCTTCCGAAGATGCGCCTTTTCTAAAAGTCGCGTCTCTCCCTATACCGCCAGATTACGGTGCCTCGGTCTCCTGACCTACTGGCGGAAGAGCGGACCACGGGAAATCAATCCAAGAACTTACGACTCGCCACGCGTAATCAGGGACAACAATCGATCTCGGCTTGTGATAGAGAACCGCTGTTCGGATCTCCTCAACCGCAGGGCGGCACTTATCAAGCACTAACTGCAGCGTCTCGCCTGTATCTGCCACGTCATCAACAAGAAGTACCCGGCGATTTACTAGGTCATCGAGATTGAGAACCGGCGGAAGCTCAACCGGTACATCAAGGCGGTCGTCAATTCCTGTATAGAACTCAACGTTCACGGTAGCGATGTTCTTGTGTCCAAGCGCGTACGCAAGTGCACCACCGATGATCAAGCCACCCCTTGCAATCGCCACAATCCAGTCCGGTTCGAATCCACTCTCAAGGACGGTAGTAGCAAGTTCACGCGCTGCAATACCGAAACGCTCATAGGTGAGAATCTCTCGCGGCGCCTCTGTCATCTCGGTCTCTAAAGCCTCACTCACAAAAATCTCCCTCTACAGGTAACGACCCTACCCAAGGGCCACTCGTATTTACGCAGCGCATCAATCTTCATCGCTCATCTCGCACATATGGCACGCCTAAGGAGCTAGGCGCGCCGCCTCTACGCCGAATTGCACTAGGAGCAAGAGCGATGAGGACGACAACTGTCAGCACATAAGGGAGCATCGAGAGAATCTCGGCCGGGATCGAAGTAACTCCGGCGGCCTGCAGAGTGAAATTCGATCGCAGGGCATATCCAAAGATCACGGCGCCCCCAAGCGCTCTCCACGGCCGCCAAGACGCGAATACAACAAGGGCTAACGCAATCCACCCGATTCCATCGGTGGTACCAGTCCCATTCCATGAAGGGACCCTCACAAGCATTAGATAAGCCCCGGCTGCACCGGCAAAGCAGCCGCCGAGGATTACATGCACGTATCGAATACGAGCGACTGCGATACCTGCTGCGTCTGCCGTAGCTGGAGACTCTCCAACCGCACGCAGGGCGAGCCCTGCTCTCGTGCGCCGTAGATACCAGGCCACGACGGCAGTAATAGCAACCGTCGCGTAGACGAGCACATCTTGGCGAAAGAGCACGCGCCCAAAGAACGGAAGATGCGAGAGTCCTGGGAAATCAAAAGGAACAATCTGCGCGCCTCGCGGCTTGCCCTCAACCGGCTGGCCTACAAATTGCGCCAATCCGCTACCGAATATCACGAGGGCTAGCCCACTAACTATTTGATTCGCTCGAAGCGATATGCAGAGGAATGCATGGACTGCAGCCAAGGCACCACCGGCAGCGATAGCGCCAAGGATCGCTAACCAAGGACTATGCGTAGCGTCAGCAACTAAGAACGCCGTCACCGCGCCAACGAGAATCATGCCCTCTACACCTAAGTTCAATACACCTGAGCGCTCTGCAAGTATCTCCCCAAGTGCTGCAAGGGTAAGTGGAACCCCGAATGAAATTGCGCCTGCCAATGCAACTACCCAGACGTTTGCATTGATGCCGCCACTCGCTAACGATGGAATCAGGCTCTGCATCATTGTGGGGCCTCGGCAATCCGGCGAAACACAACTCGATTACGCCTAAAAACTTCGCCACCGAGAGCAGCGAGCAGAATCGCACCCTCAATCATGAAGGCAATAGATACGGGAACGCGCATTGCACCAGTACCGCCCTGTAGTCCCTCTGCCCCTGTGCGCAGACCGGCTAAGAGCAAGGCGACCAGACCGACCGCAAAGGGGTTGTAGCGCGCAAGTGCAGCAACAACAATTCCGGTATACCCAAGACCAAGGACAAGACCACTTGGGTCTAACGCATATGCCCTTCCCCCAACCTCACCTGCTCCAGCCAAGCCAGCGAGGCCGCCTGAGATCAGTAGAACAACAATTACAGTCCTCTTAATTGGTATCCCCGAGTAACGCGCTGCCTTCTCAGAGTCCCCAACTACGCGCATGTCGAACCCAAAACCAGTTCGGTGAATTACAAACCACACGACACCAATGGCAAGTATCGCAACAACTAATGCCAGATTGACGCGCGTCGGGCCAGCGGGAAAATCGATTCCAAACATGTCATTTGGAAAATGCAGCACTGGAAAATGCGCAGACTTAGGAATCTCTAGGCCCTGGGGAAAGTTCTTCGAATTGGGGTCACGCCAGAATGATGCCGAGCCAAGGATTAAATACTGCATTAGGAATAGAGCCACGTAATTGAAGAGCAGGGTCGTCACGATCTCTGAGGCCTTGAATAACGCTCGTGCGAGTGCTGGAATCAGGATCCAGAACGCACCGCCGAGCATCCCTGCCAACAACACTGCAATTACTGCAATTGGTCCGCTGACATGCGGAGCGATGGCAAGACCTGCCCATGAAGCGCCTATCGCTCCTGCGTATAGCTGGCCCTCACCACCGATGTTGTAGAGGTTCATTCGAAAGGCAAAGGCCGCAGCAAGACCAGTAAAGATCAGCGGAGTTGCAACAGCCAAGGTGTCAGTAATTCCATACCAGTTGCCATATCCAGTCTTGGCTAATTCTTGATAAACGCTCAACGCTGGGTGGCCAGTGATAGTGAGAAAGATCCCAGCGATAATCAATGCGCCGAGGATCGCAACTATCGGCACGATGATTGCCGAGGATCTGCGCACAGTGGCTCGCTGCTCAAGCCGGAGCTCGAACTTCCCGAGCATCATGGCGTTACCCCTGCCATGGCCAATCCGATTCGCTCCCTAGATGCCCCTAAGCCTGGTGTTTCGTAGACAATCCGGCCATCGAAGATAACGAGTACACGATCCGAGATAGCGAGTACCTCCTCAAGGTCTTCGCTAATCAAGAGCACTGCAGCTCCATTGGAACGCGCTGCATGTAGGAGAGCCCAGACAGTCTCGATTGCTCCAACATCGAGCCCGCGAGTTGGGGACGCCGCAACGAGCACTTGGGCAGAGTGCGCGCCGTCAGTGCTTCCGAGTTCGCGCCCCAGAAGAATTTTCTGCGCGTTGCCGCCCGACAATCCGGCTGTAACCGCATCCGGCCCAGTTGTCTTAACCTCAAATGTGGCGATGATCTCTCGAGCCTCTGCCTTGGCAGCGCGACGATTTAGGAAAAATCCGCGCGGCCTAGTGAGCATGATGTTCTCAGCAATAGAGAGTCCGGGTGCAAGCCCAGTGCCGAGACGATCCTCTGGCACGTATGCAAGCCCAGCAGCTCGGGCCGCTCTTGGTCCTTTTCCTGTTACATCAACGCCGTCAACAACGACCTCGCCACTACTTAGTCGCTCAACCCCCGCGATGATCTCAGCAAGTTCTCGCTGACCATTCCCAGATACACCAGCGATCCCAAGAATCTCTCCCGAGCGCACCTCGAATGAAACATCCTCTACGACTGAGCCTCTTGCACCAACAAGGGAGACTCCTCTTACCTGCAGACGAGTGCCACCTGAAGGCGTGACCGCCCGCCTATCAGAGAGGTCGACATCACGCCCCACCATCATCCGCGCTAATTCCTCGCGCGTTGTTGATTTCGTATCGACATCGCCGGTTACTCGCCCGTCGCGCATCACCGTCACCCGATCGGCAACGTCTAAGACCTCACCAAGTTTGTGGCTGATGAAGACAACTGACTTTCCATCTGCTGTCATGCTGCGCACAGTCGCAAACAATGCCTCTGCTTCTTGAGGCGTGAGCACTGAGGTTGGCTCGTCAAGCAGGAGTATCTCTGCACCTTGGTAGAGAGTCTTAACAATCTCTACTCTTTGGCGCTGACCAACTGAGAGATCGCCAACATGAGCAGCCGGATCAATCGGAAGTCCGTAACGCTCTGCGATCTCTGCAACAGCCCTGTCGATCTTTTCTTTACGTAGCACCAAAGGCTGCGAGCGATCGCCTAGGACGATGTTCTCTGCAACGGTAAACCGGTCAATCAAGCGGAAATGTTGATGAACCATTCCAATTCCGCGAGCTAAACCATCGCGGGGACTATGGAGCACTGTGCTTACGCCGTCGAGGAGCAGCTCCCCCTCCTCGGGTACGTAGAGGCCGCACAGCACTGCTGCGAGAGTGCTCTTACCTGCACCGTTCTCGCCAAGCAGAGCATGTACCTCGCCCCGGCGAAGGTCGACATCTACATGATCGTTTGCAACTACGCCTGGAAATCGTTTAACGATTTTGCGCGCAGAAAGAGCAGGGGGGGCGCCTGGGATCTCTCCCGGGCGCCCCCCAAAGGACGCGATCTCCGCGCCCAACTCCTTAACCCTTTGGAATCTCGCCGATGACACCCTTCACCAAGTAATCGGTGCCGAGTAGATCGCCTAGAGATGCGGTCTGTCCTGCTGGCACAATCACCTTGCCGGCCTGGTCCTCAATTGGGCCAGTAAACGGCTTGAAGGTCCCTGCTTTGATCTCTGCTTCTTTAGCCAAGATCTGTGTCTGTGTCTCAGCGGTAACAGACTTGCCGAACGGTGCAAGACCAACAAGTCCATCTGCAATCGTTCCGTAGTACTGATCTGCCTTCCACTTACCATCAATAACAGCCTGTGCTGTCGCGACGTAGTACGGGCCCCAGTTCCATACTGGTCCTGTTAGCCACGCATTCGGCGCGAAGCGCTCAAGGTTGTCGTTGTAGCCACTCCACTTAAGGCCAGCGGACTCAGCGACCTGACCTGTTGCAGGCGAGTCTTGATGCATTGCAAGTACGTCTGCACCGGCGTCGCGAAGTGACTCAGCCGCCTGCTTCTCTTTGTCAGGACCAAACCAAGTTGAGGTCCAGACGACCTGAACAGTTGCAGCTGGGTTTACGGACTGTGCGCCAAGAGTAAATGCGTTGATGCCGCGCAGTACTTCAGGGATTGGGAATGCAGCTACATAACCAAGCTTCCCAGTCTTGCTCGCTGAGCCAGCAGCAATTCCGCTGAGGTAGCGAGCCTCCTCTGCTGCTCCGAAGTACGTTCCAACATTCGCGGCAGTCTTAAATCCTGTGGCCCACTCGAACTTAACGTTCGGGTACTTCTTTGCCACCTTGAACATTGCGTCTCCATAGCCAAATGAGGTTCCAAAGATCAACCCATAGCCATCGCGAGCAAGCTTCTCGAATGTCTGCTCAGACTTTGCACCCTCGGGCACACTCTCTAGATAGGTGACTTTAACCTTCTTGCCGAGGGTCTCCTCGAGGTACTTGCGGCCATCATCATGCTTCTTCGTCCAACCGGCATCGCCAACTGGTCCGATGTAAACAAACGCCACCTTGAGGGCATCTCCACTGCCGGATCCCTTATCGCTGTCACTGCTACTGCTGCATCCAGCCAATACTCCTGCAGTCATCGCAGCAATAGCGATGAGACTTCCCAACCTAAGAATTCGCTTCATTCCGCTCCCTTGAAGGACTAGGTAGTGGTTCTGCGATTACAGAACCACTTAGATTCATTACCGTTGATTCTTGGTGCTTCCCCCGTGGCGAAAAAGTTCTCACCAGATGTTCTGAACATTGCCACACTTAAAGGCCTCGGCGCGAACCCGCGCCACTCTGAAACACGATCTTCTCAATCCGTAATTTCACTCCAAAATTTGATCGATTCAGGTCCGTTCAGTGGAACCTCAAGGCTTACTCACGCGCCATGTTTGAGAACTTCGTAAAGTGGTCGAGGAACGCGAGGCGGATGTTGCCAGTGGGGCCATTGCGGTGTTTGGCAACGATTATCTCTGCAGTTCCGCGCTGATCGGTCTCAGTGTTATAGGACTCATCGCGATAGATGAACATAACAACGTCTGCATCCTGCTCAATCGAGCCGGACTCACGGAGGTCAGCGAGCATCGGCCTCTTATCCTGGCGGTACTCAAGTTGACGGTTGAGCTGTGCGAGGGCAACGACCGGGCAGTCAAGTTCGCGAGCGAGGATCTTGAGCCCACGAGATAGATCTGCCACCTCCACTTGGCGACTCTCCGGGCGGCCGGGTGTTGACATGAGCTGAAGGTAATCAACCACGATCAGCCCAAGGTCTCCATGGCGGGCCTTGATCCTGCGAGCCTTCGCGCGCATCTCCATCACCGTGCAGTGAGGGTTGTCATCTATATATAGAGGCGACTCGCCGAGGTGGGACATCGCCGTGTTTAGGCGAGTCCAGTCGGCATCGTTGAGACGACCTGTCTGAAGTTTGCGAGCCTCAACGCGCGCCTCAGATGCGAGCAAACGCTTGGTTAGCTCAACTGTCCCCATCTCCATTGAGAAGAAGATGACCGGACGCTTCGTAACAATCGCCACGTTTGCTGCGGCACCGAGTGCGAAGGAGGTCTTACCCATACCCGGGCGTGCCGCCACAATTAGAAGCGTTGAGTTTTGGAAACCAAGTAGCAGTTCGTCGAGGTCTGTATAGCCAGTAGGCGAACCAGTAACAGCTCCCTCTGGGCCCTCATACATATTTGATAGTTGCTCGATGGTCTCGGAGACGGAGTCGAATACGCGCACCATTGACTCTGCGACGCGCTTCTCTGCAATCTCAAAGATCCGCGCCTCAGCGCGGTCGACGGTATCGGTCACATCATCGGGCTGTGAATACGCGCTCTCTGCAATCTCACCTGCAACGGTAATTAGACGCCGCAGAAGCGCGAGTTCGCTAACAATTCCGGCGTAGTGGCCAGCGTTTGATGACGCAGGTGTATTCGCTTGAATACTCACAAGCTTCTGGCGTCCGCCGAGTGCTTCAAGAAGATCAGCGCGGCGCAGCTCCTCTGCAATCGTGACAGGGTCCACCGGCTCACCCTGGCTATACAGAGCCATTACCGCTGTGTAGATATGCGCGTGTGCAGGCTTATAGAAATCAGACTCGTCGACACGCGCCTCTACCGCGGCTGTAATCGCATCGCGCGAGAGCATCATTGCTCCGAGTAGAGACTCCTCGGCCTCGAGGTTGTGCGGTGGAACACGGCCCGAAGAAGCCGTTCGCTGCGAGCGTCGCGCGTCGTCTATTGACTGAACCACTATTTCCCCTAAAACTCTGTGTAATTACTCGGTAGCATTTCTTGGCGGTATTGCTGGCTGTACTTCTGGCTGTTACTTCTGGCTGTTACTTAAGGCTGGCAATGAGCCTCTATCGTCTCACCTTTTGCCTGTGGGTAAACAGTGGAGAACCCTGTGTTTTTCCTGTGAATTAGCGGTGGATAACTGCCATACTTCTCCACAGGCCTGTGGGTAAGTTTCGCTTTGGTGCAGCGCCTGAAGTCTCTACCTCGAGTGGGACACCTTTCCTCCGAGGCAGCCTGCGCCACCAGCGATCTGCGTATCCGTCCTCTTAAAAGTAAAGGACCCGGCCACATTTACTGGCCGGGCCTCTACTAATTCTGAGAAGTGATTGCTTGCAGGCTCCTACTCGGAGACAACCTCAACTGTGGCTTTTGCAATTACACCTTCGTGTAGGCGCACTGATACCTCGAACTCGCCAAGCTCCTTGATTGCCTCGGCAATCGTCACGCTACGACGATCAACATCGGTGAGTGCAATCACGCTGAGCGCAGTAGCAACATCAGTTGCGGTAACGGAACCGAAGAGCTTCCCGCCCTCGCCTGCGCGAGCAGTAACCGTGACGCGTGCACCGTTCAAGCGACCTGCAACCATCTCGGCTGCTTCGCGCTCGCGCGTGTCGCGTGCACCACGGTTTCGGCGCATCGCCTCGGCCTGGCCAATTACACCCTTCGTGGCCTGAATTGCAAGACCACGGGGCACTAGGTAGTTACGTGCATAGCCGTCAGCAACGACACAGAGGTCGCCTTTCTTGCCTACGTGCTCTACATCGGCGCGCAATACGATCTTCATCTCTACGCCTCCTCTGAAGTTGTGCCGTCGGTTGGGTCGTAGTCAAGAGCCTCTGGGTTGCGCTCGACCACGATCTCCATGGTCTCCTCGCCCTCCATGGTGATGCCCTCTGGCAACTCATGAATGGTTGTCTCAGGAATCACTGCATCTGCTGACAACTCGCGATCGCGGCCACCATCACGGCCACCGCCTTCACGGTCGCGTCGTCCGCCGCCGCCACCCTTCGAGCGCTGGGTTACCTGGCGCACGGTGTAAGGAAGTAGGCCCATCTCGCGAGACAGGCGAATCGCCTTAGCGACTGCGCGCTGCTGCTGCGTGTTGTTGCCAGTTACGCGACGAGCGCGAATCTTTGCGCGCTCCGAGACGAAACGACGAAGAAGGTTGACGTCTTTGTAGTCAATCCAGTCGACACCCTCAGAGATGAGGATGGAGACTTTCTTCTTCATAGGGCGACGCTTGTCGGTTCCTAATGGTTTGCGTTTTTCTCTGTTGTTATCTCTAGCCATGATTAATGCTCCTCATATACCTTTTGATCGAGGGCCCTTTAGAAGGGCTCCTCATCTCCAAAACCGTCATAGGCCGGGGCCGGCTCGTTCGATGACTCACGCCCGCCGGAGTTGCCCCCGCCAGACTTGCCACCTGAATTGCCGCCCGAGTTGCCCCCATAATTGGAGCCACCCTCGCGACGCTCAGTGCGCTTCACCTCTGCTGTTGCCCAGCGAAGGCTTGGCGCTACCTCATCGGCAACGATCTCAACGACGCTGCGCTTCTCGCCCTGCTCTGTATCCCATGAGCGCTGCTCAAGGCGACCAGTGACGATGATGCGGTTGCCCTTCTGAAGCGACTCGCTGCAGTGATCGGCCATTTCGCCCCAGACGATGACGTTGAAGAACGATGTGCGCTCTTCTCTCTCGTTCGTCTGCTTGTTAACCCATCCTCGACTCACTGCGATACCCAGGGTTGCTTTCGCCTGGCCACCAGCTGTGTAGCGAATCTCGGGGTCACGTGTGAGGTTTCCGACGACTGTGATCGTGTTATCTGCCATGCCTTACTCCTTAGCCTCTGTAACCGCCTTGGAGTTGCTGCCCAACTTGCCGTAAACACGGTCAGGGATGCGCAGCACTTTGTGGCGGATTACTTCATCAGAAAGGGAGAGCGTGCGGTGGAGTTCGTCCATCGCTGCAGGCTCCGACTTGGCGTGGAAGACGACGTAGTAGCCCTCCCAGCGATGCTTCATCTCATACGCGAAGCGGCGCTTTCCCCATACGTCTACAGGTCCACGAACGGCACCCTGTGACTCAATGAGCTTGAGTGATTGCTCAAGCGAAGCACGAATTACTTCGTCCTCTAGCTCTGCATCAAATATAACCATGACTTCGTACGGCCTCATCGGCTTCGTACCTCCTCTGGACCACAGCGGCGCTGCGGGCTCCCAAGTCCGTAACGATGAGGTTCATCACTACGCCGGGGAGCAGGTTTCGATTGTGAATGTATTGCGGGTCTTCGCTACAACTATTCGCCGTAGCCGGGGAAGGGTAGCAGTAGTCCTGCCGATTTCTCTTGGTGAGAACCCTAGCCACCCACCGAGGCCAGCACCAGCGCGGATTTTGGGGGCAGAGGGGCCCGTGAGGCTTGGAGACTGGAGATTGGAGACTTATTCCAATGGGATATGTGCTTTACTTCACGGGTCGGCGCTAACCAATACAGGGCGACTCCAAACCAACTACAAGATTCTGGAGATCACTGATATGGAACCGACCCCTCACGCCCCGTTGCTCAACCAGCAAAAAACAGGTCGCGCTGCAAAAGCCAAGCGACGCAATATCTCTATTGCGTTAGCAATCGTTGTGGTAATAGCGATGGGTATTACAGCCGTCGTCGCAGCATCAGGAGAGAACAAGTCTGGGAGATCAGGTGCTTATGTGTCTGGTGACCCTCTCGCCTGGACAGCAGTTGGTGCTGGGCTTAAGAGTTCTTGTGGGCTCGTAAATAGTGGACAAGTGAAGTGTTGGGGAGATAACCGCTACGGGCAACTGGGTAACGGGACCACGAACAGCTCAAGCACTGCCGTCTTCGTCTCTGGTATCACTACCGCTAGCAGTATTAGCCGCAGCGCCAACGGGGGACAACGGTGTGCATCACTCCGAGACGGAACTGTCTGGTGTTGGGGTGATAACTCCTATGGCCAGCTCGGTAACGGGACCAAGAACACCTTGGCCTCGACAAGTCCAGTCCATGTCTCTGGTATCACTACCGCTACCAGCATCGGCATCGGCGGCAGACAAGCCTGTGCACTCCTAACGGACAGCACTATCTGGTGTTGGGGTGATAACACCTACGGGCAGCTCGGTAACAAGACCAATACAGGCTCGACAATTCCAGTCCAGGTCCCTGATATCACTACCGCTACAAGTATCAGCGTCAGCGGTCGTAACGCGTGTGCATCACTCCGAGACGGAACTGTCTGGTGCTGGGGACCCAACACCAACGGGCAGCTCGGCAACAGGACCAATACCGACTCGAACTTTCCAGTCCAGGTCTCTGGTATCACTACCGCTACCAGCATCAGCGTCAGCGGCGCCCATAACTGTGCAGTGCTGACGGACAGCACTATCTGGTGTTGGGGTGATAACACCTACGGG
>JBAWWI010000061.1:0-11881 GCA_037146835.1 Actinomycetes bacterium
ATTGTTCCGATCGCGAGCAATGCTCCCCCGAACCAAATCCAGACAACCATTGGATTGATGCCCACCCCTATGGTGACGCGCCCGGTGCGATTCGGAGATGAGACGAGCGTGAGGTAGATGTCTCGCAATACTCCGGTGCGAACAGACGGTGTACCGATTGCTTGGTTCGAGTTTGGGAACGTTGAGACCGATGGGGCGTAAACACCCAACGACTTCCGGCCTTGAGTGATGCGAATATCCGTCGAGAGCGTCGTCTTCTGGCCTGTGACCGATCGATTACTACCAACGTAAGTAAACGTGTAGCCAGCTACCTCGGCGGACCGGCCTTTCGCTAGGCGAATCTCCTGCTTTGTTCCGAAGGTGTGTGACCCTGCGATCGCTACAGCGATAAGTACAACCCCAACATGCACAGTGAGTCCGCCATAACGACGTGGATTTCCAGCGAGGGTGCGCCCAGTTGCGCGCATCCACCCGATTTTGTCAGCGCTGCGACGCGACTTAACTGCCATAAAAGTCTCACGCTTAATCGCGGCAATAGCAAATGCTCCTAGCCCGAATGCAAGGGCTGTTGGCAGCGACCGATCAAGGAAGATCAACGTAAGAACCATCACTGCGGTTCCGGCCCATGCAGGCAGAAGGAGTCGCCTCTTAAGGACATCCCCACTTGCCGCTCGCCACGGCAGCGCAGGTGCGACGGCCATAAGAAAAAGGAGGGCGAGACCAAGAGGAACCGTCATGCGGTTGAAGTACGGCTCGCCTACCGATAGTTGCTTTCCTTGAATCGCCTCCGCTATTAGAGGGAAGACTGTCCCAAGAAGTACAACGAAAGCAAAGGCAACGAAGAGCAGGTTATTGCCTAGAAATGCAGCCTCTCTAGAGAGTATCGAGTCGATGCGCCCAGGAGCTCGAAGGCGATCACCGCGCCATGCGATGAGGGCGAGACCCGCTCCAGCACATAGCCCGAGGAATACGAGAAGCCATACCCCGATAGATGACTGCGAGAATGCGTGAACGGAGTTAACGACACCTGAGCGAGTCAGGAATGTCCCAAGAATCGTGAGGCAGAAGGTTGCAATTACCAACGATAGGTTCCAGACCCGCAGCATTGCTCGGCGCTCCTGAACCATTACCGAATGAATAAACGCCGTTGCTGTGAGCCAGGGAAGCAACGAAGCATTCTCAACCGGGTCCCAAGCCCAGTAACCGCCCCATCCAAGTACTTCGTAAGACCACCACGCTCCAAGAATGATTCCGACCGATAGAAACCCCCAGGCAATCAGAGTCGTTCGGCGTGTATCTGCAAGCCACCCCTCGCCGATGCTCCCAGTAATTAGCGAGGACATAGCAAATGCGAATGGAACTGTGAATCCCACGTAACCCAGATAGAGCATCGGAGGGTGAAACGCCATAAGCGGGTGGTTCTGAAGGAGAGGGTTTGGCCCGCGCCCGTCGAGCGGAGCACCACCGGCAACAAGGCGGAATGGATTCGCTGGGCCGAGAACGAGCAAGAAGAAGAAGAGCGCAACCCCGAGCATGACGATCGTGGCCCAGATAACAAGCGGCTCTGATGCGCGTTTACGGAAGTGCCGAACCGTGACCCCGATGTAACCCGAGAGAATTAGAACCCAGAGAAGAATGGACCCAGCGAGAGCTGCCCAGAGCCCAGTAATCGTAAAGAGCAGAGGGGTTGAGCGCGCGTTGTTCTCCGCAACATATCGAATAGTGAAGTCGTGGCTAATTAGCGCCCACTCCATGATTCCCACGGCTGCAACTGAACAGACCAAGAGAACGGCAACGCACTTGCGCCCTACAGCGAGAAGAGCATCATTGTTGCGGCGAAGCCCAAGCAGAAAACTTGTTATTCCAACAACGCATGCACCTGCTCCGAATGCAAGTGCCAGAACTCCTAATGCTGCCTTCACGCGTCACCCATCTAGATCAGCCGCGCGGGAGCGATGTTGTCGTGGTGATCTTTACCTTCGGCGGGGTGTACTGCTCGCCATGCTTAATCATTATGCGGTCTGAGTTAAAGACTGCAACCCCACTACCTTTAGCGGCACCCCATGCGCCCTCGCAGAGAACCGGTGCACCTGGTTTAAAGAGCTGGGGCGGGTCTCCCCGATGGTTAATGGTCACGGTCTTCTTACCGTCTGTGACCTCAAAGCGCACACCGGTGCCGGTCTCAGTAATTGTTCCCGGGACTACCGCACCCGCGAGCCTAAATCGAGCCTCAGAACTACGCATCTTCACGGCCTCTGAGACGGTTCGGTAATAGACGACGTTCCCAGATAGTTGTACGGCAAGACCGATAATGGCGATAACCGCTACAGCACATATTCCGATTGCTACCCAAGCGCGACGGCCCTTCACTGATGGACACCGTTCTCTGGCTCTGGAGCCTTTGGAGCATCTGGAGCATCAGGGTTGAATAGCGTTCTCTGTCCTCGCGCGACTGCAGTGCGAAGTGCGATGCGCAGCACATACCCACCAAGCACTAACGCGGTGATTACCCAGGATGCAATCACAAACCCTGCATCGGTCATTTCACACCCCCAGAGCGCTGAAGAATTGCAGCATCTAGCGCACTCTCCTCAAGCCCTTCCTCAAGGAAGGCGAGTTGATATCTGCGGTTCATGAGAGCTACGTAAAGCAGGGTGAATGCAACTACCCCGATCCAAAGTGTCAGAGCCATTACCCCGTGGATTTCAGGATTCAACTCTGGATTGAAGACCGTCGCCTTTTGGTGGAGTGTTCGCCACCAGTTAACAGAGAAGTGCACGATTGGTACATCGATAAAGACGATCACGGCAGTAATTGCACTGCGTCGAGCCCGCACGATCGAATCCGCTGGTACTGCTCTAATTGCCAGGTAACCAAGGTATAGGAAAAAGAGAACCGCAGTGGAGACAAGGCGAGCGTCCCATGCCCACCAAACTCCCCAGACTGGGCGACCCCAGAGTGAGCCAAGTAGAAGCGTAAGACCGGTAAAAATGAGGCCTATCTCTGCAGATGCACCGGCGACGCGATCCCAGACCGAAGAACGAGTGCGCGGCCATAACCAGAGCAATGATGCGAGTGTTGTGATGCCGAATGCAACATATGCAGCCCACGCCGCAGGAACATGTAAATACATAATGCGCTGCGCATCACCCTGAACGACATCGGCCGGTGAAGCCCAGAGCCCGAAGAAGGTCAGCGCCCCAATCGAAATAAGTGTTAGCGCATCGACAACACGCCCGACCTGACGAGGGAGTAATGCCGAGCGATCATCCTTATTCTTTATGTTCTCGCTCATGTGTCCTCCCACAATGGGCCAAAGGCAAGCATTCCAACTCCTGTATATAAAAGTGCAAACACTGTAAGCAATGCGATCCAGGGCCAAGCATCACCCGGCACCCCCTCGAGTCCATCCTCGAAGGCGCGGGTGGCACCAAGCATTACCGGCGCCAATACGGGGAGCAGCAGCAGCGGAAGCAGGGTCTCACGTGCTCGCAATCCAGCAGCGAGTACTCCGTACAACGTACCGGCAGCAGCGAGCCCAATAGTGGCGGCAGCTGCCGTGGCTAGCAATACAACCACGCCATGAACCTCAACCCCGTAGAGAACAACCACAGTCAACCCGAGCACGGCCTCCAGAATCGCGAGTTGTGCTGCGATTGCGATCGCCTTACCGATAAATACCGATGACCCGTCTAGAGCCGCTAGGCGTAGCCCATCCCGAGCTCCGTGCTGCTGCTCAATCGAGAAGGCGCGCCCAATCGCCAATAGCGCAGCCAAGAGAACCGTTATCCAGAACAATCCAGGAGCAACGCGAGCCAAGATTCCGCGATCTGGGTCAAGAGCAAAGGCGAATAGCAAAACCACAATCGCCCCGAATGGCAGCACCTGAGAGAGCAGTATGCGAGAGCGCATCTCTATGCGCAGATCCTTGCCAGCGATGAGTTTGATCTCGGAGAACGCGCTCATGTTTGATCGACCGAGTATGCGCGCCCGCCACGAATTGAGAACTCCCTATTCGCCAGTGAGCGTGTGCGCTCTAGCTCGTGACTCGCGATTATGACTGTGCGCCCAGCGGCATCTGTCTCACGCAGAATCTCATCGAGGATCTCGCGTCCCTCGGTATCCAAGCCAGCATGAGGCTCGTCTAATAGGAGTAACTCTGGGTCGCGCCCAAACGCTGCCGCGAGTGCGAGTCGTCTGCGCTGCCCTGCCGACAACTTTGAGTGAAGCACTCCAGCTACATGCGAGAGCCCTAAGCGCTCCATTGCGCTCTCCCCCATTGCTGCTTTATGCCCAGACGCTTTAGCTGAGAAGATTAGATTCTCGCGTACGGTTAGGTCGTCGTAACAGAATGTGTCATGCCCAACGAGCGCAAGACGGCGACGGTGACTAACGCGATCGGTATTTAGATCGGAGCCCAATACAGTTCCGGTTCCGGAGTGCAGCGGAATGAGACCTGCAAGAAGGCGGAGGAGCGTGGTCTTGCCGGCGCCGTTGGGGCCGGACAGCAGAGTTACCCCGCCGGCATCGAGATCTAGATCGAGTCCGGCGAGTGCAGGGAACCGCCCGAGTAGGCAGACGGCTTCACGGAGTTGGAGAACGTTTGGCACCGGCCTCAAGGCTACGGAGGCCTAGTGCCCACCGGCGAACCCACAGGTCAAGCAACTCTGGTGCCGACTACTGAGCCCAAGAGTGGGCCCAAGAGCGGACCCGGCTCCACGTAGGCTCAAGCATGTGATGAGAGTTATTGGAGGGATAGGCCGGGTCCTTGTGACCATCGGGCTGCTAACGCTGTCTTTCGCCGCCTACCAGCTCTGGGGCACCGGCCTCTACGAGTCACGAGCCCAAGATTCACTCAAACAGGACTTTGCTAAGGGCCTCAAGACCACAACCACTACTTCTCCAGACCCAGCCAAACCCGCCCCGAAGCCGCTACCGATTCCGAGCGGTGACGCAGTCGCAATCATCAGTATTCCAAGTATCGGCGTAGAGCATGCGGTGGTCCAGGGAGTGAGCCGCGCCGATCTTCGCAAGGGACCTGGGCACTACCCAAATACTCCACTCCCTGGAGAGTTGGGGAACGCAGCGATAGCGGGGCACCGCACAACATACGGAGCTCCATTCGGTCGCCTAGATGAGTTGAGGCCAGGGAATCTCATTGAGGTTCGAACGGCTGCAGGTGACTATCGATACAGCGTCACCGAGACACTCGTTGTGAAGCCAAAGGAACTCAGCGTTCTAGATCCCACCCCAACTGCGACCCTTACCCTCACAACCTGCCATCCGCGTTTCTCTGCATCACGTCGAATGGTCGTGCACGCAAAACTGGTGCCGGCATCAAGCGCTCCTATAAGGGATCCTTCTCTGACGCAACCAGCACCGGAGACTTCGAGTCTTGATGGGGCACATGGGAAGGTCGATTATCGCGGCGCGGTGATCTGGGGATTCGCGACTCTTGCAGTTGGCCTCGGGTGGTGGGCAGCATTTAGGAAGCGCCGCATCTGGCAGGTCCGCTTCGGAGGTTTCATTCCCTTCGCGATTATCTGCTTCATTTGGTTTGGTTACGTAGACAGAGCGCTACCAGGCAATTACTAATACCCTTGATTACTAGGCTTTCTTAGCACTTGCCACAGCAAACAGATTTCTTACTTCCCTGTAAACTCGGGAGGTCTTTTCTGCGCAAACGCATCGAGCCCCTCTTGAAGGTCGCTGCTCATGAATGCAGTCTCCTCCAAGGCTTTTAGCTCTGCGATTCCATCCTGGGAGAGTCCAGTCTCAATTAGATGCAGTGCTCGCTTGTGCCCGTGAACAGTGATAGGAGCAAGGCGTGCAACCTCATCTGCCCATGCAATTGTAAAATCACGCACATCATCGGCACGACGATTAACTAAACCAGCGCGCTCCGCCTCATCGACATTGAGTGAGCGAGAGGCGAGCAGAAGATCTCGTGACATAGACGGACCAACGAGGCGGCTCAAGCGAGCGATGTTGGCGGCAGATAACACGATGCCTAGCTTGGATGCCGGGATCGAGAAGATCGCCTTAGGTGAGGCGACCCTGAAGTCACACCCAACAGCGAGCTGCATACCGGCACCCATGCAGGGTCCGTTTATCGCTGCGAATACCGGGAGAGGATGCTCGACGATGCAGTAGAGGAGTCTCTCGAAGGAGGGGCGAAAAGAATCGTTGCCCCCAGGTTGGATTCCGCCACCATCTGCAGTATCAGCGGCCCGACGCGCAAGGTCTGCACCGGCGCAGAATGCACTCCCCTCGGCAGCGATCACAATTGCGCCAACACCATTGACGCGCTCTCCGCCTACGCCAGCAACACTCATAAAGTGCGCGCGAATCTCGTCACATATCTCTGCGTTCAGCGCGTTGCGGCGCTCTTGGCGATCAAGGGTTAGAACCGCAACCCTGTCGACGATCTCGAAGCGCATCATGTCTCTGAGATAATCGCTATGAGGTCGCCTTCGCGAACCGTCTGTCCGGCCTCTACATGTATCTCTCGCACGATTCCCGGTACCTCCGTAATGACTGGGATCTCCATCTTCATCGACTCAAGGATTGCGATCTCGTCGCCCTCAGCAACCGCCTGGCCCTCGTCGACGACGACCTTCCATACGCTTGCGGTGATCTCAGCACGAATCTCAGCCATGGACCCGCACCCTAGCGCCGCGATTTAGAGAACCCCGCGTCAAGCACAATCCCTAGAAGTAGCACTTCCGGCGTCAGCGCCCTGTCCACATTGGGGGGCGCTTCTCGGCGAATGCTGCGATGCCCTCTGCTGCATCTGCAATCTTCGTATGTTCGTTCAGTTTGGAATGCAGGTAATCAAGAGCCGGGTCGCTATCCATCTCTAGCGCTTGATAAAACGCGTCACGCCCCAATTGCAGAACGAGCGGAGATTTAGCGGCTAGTTCGGCGGCTAGTTCATCTACCCGCTCATCGAGGTTGGCGACAGTTACAACTTCATTAACGAACCCAATAGCGAGCGCCTCTACTGCCCCTACGCGCCGCCCAGTCATCTGAAGCTCTAGGACCTTGCGAGGTGGCATCGAACGCAGCATCGGAACAGTAACGATGTATGGCCAGAGCCCGACATTTACCTCTGGGGTCCCAAACTGCGCATCATCGGCAGCGATCACAAAGTCGCAGCAGAGTGCAAGCCCCATTCCTCCTGCGAGCGCATATCCGCGCACTCGCGCGATTGTTGGTTTACCGAGCGTCCAAAGGTCTTGGAATAGCCCTACCAAGACCCCTCTCTTCTCATGTGCTTCCTCGCCTGTGCCCGCTATAGCGTCCAGATCGGCACCTGCGCAGAAGGCCCTATCCCCAGCGCCTGTAAGCACAACAACTCTTACTGCTTCGTCTCGCTTCGCGAGAGCAAGGGCATCTCTTAAGCCCTGCATCACTGCGAAAGACATTGCGTTGCGGCGCCATGGGCGGTCGATAGTTATGCGAGCAACGCCATTCTCAACGGAGTAGGCAACCTCAGAGTCTCCGATACGAGGATTTTCAATCACATTGCCATCGTAGAGGGTTAAGACACCTAGATGCTGCGTGTGGGCCGTAACGTGTGGGGGTGCTCTTCACCGGAATCACCCTTCTCCTTGCTCTCGGCATCTCCTTAGCTACGCGCGGACAACTATCTCGAATCACGGAGCTCCCCTTTAAGCGCCTATCTCTCCTATTTTTAGGCGTCGCAGTTCAAGCTGGCCTCGAGTGGATCACTCTTCCCTCCGGGCGCGGCGACTACCTAGGTGCTGGGCTGCTGATCTTCTCTTACGTGATGCTGCTTGGATTCTGTGCGTCAAACCTACGAATAGACGGGATGCTCGTCATTGCCGTGGGTATAGCGCTAAATGCTTTAGTGATCTCGCTCAATCTTGGAATGCCTTACCAAGCACCGGTTGGGCATGCTGCAGTGGAGACCGTTAAGCATCGCCCTGAACGCAGCGACGACATTGCGACGATCCTCTCCGACCAGATTGTTATTCCGCCTCTTCGCACATCAATTTCCTTCGGCGACTTAATCATCGCAGTCGGCTTAATCGAGATGTGTTACCGCGGGAGCAGGCGTCAGATGCGCTCGAGGGCCGCGAGAACCCTTACGTCGTAGGAGTAACCGAGTCCTCGATGCATCTCCTCAATAGCGGAGTCTCGCAGGGTCTCGTCTCCATTTGAAATCTCGTCGTACGCGCTTGCGACGCGAAGAATGTCGCCCGCGATAGTTCCGTCAGTGCCATCAAGTATGGCGGCCGACGGAGTGAGTTCCTCGGTCTGACGCAGAATCTCGGCACCCTTTGCCGCGACATCGCTCTCGGCAACCTCTACGCCACTCGGGTCGCCGAAATCAAGGCAGAGGTGCCCGAGGTGGTGCAAGAGCGCAGCACTCTGTAGCGCTGAGAGTTGATCGCCACCGAGACCTAGTTCGGATCCGAGTCGCTGGGAGAGCCCTGCAACTCGAGTGGCGTGACCGGAGCGGACAATCCCTGCCAACTCAGGCACGAGTGAGAGTGCAGCGATTGTCTGATCATGTGTTCTGCGAATCGCAACTACTTGCTCAAACGCGAACCAAGCGGCAAGCAACGGAATTGCAAAGAGAACCGGGCCCCAGAGGCCCATACCGGCGTGACCCTCAATGCCGTTGTACGAGATGGCCATGAGAGCACCTGTAGTGATGATCGCTAGGTCGGCGGTCCGACCATGTGTAGCAAAATTAGCTTTGCGTGCAGATAACGCGATTAGCCCGTCAGATACAAGAATCTCAGCTGCGCCGGCGAAAATAAGAGCAAGAAGAACTACCCACCGCTGATTTGCGAAGGTTCCATGATCAAGGATTAATCGATAGGTAACAAGCGCGGCCAGGATCGCTGCGAGCCTCACTGCGGTTATATATGTGCGGCGCCAAAGTGTCGGCTCTGGGCTGAGAATGAATGCAAGCCCAAGCGCTACAACGATAGTAACGATGACCTCTGCGGGGGTACCGGCACGCACAACTACTAGAAAGAATGCATACGAGAGAGGGAGCGCTACACGACCGGCCGGGCGCAGATTTAGCATCTCTCCTGCGGCTATTGCGCTCCCTAAAAACACGAGTACGAGCCATGGGCCTTGTGGGTCCACAAGTTCAACTACTGCCATAGCGACTGCGCCGAGTATCAGCGGGATAGCGATTCGGGTGCGTCTTGACATTGATTCAGGGCGCCCAATCTGGACTACCGAATGGAATGTGGTTACAGCACTCACAAGGAGGCTCCTTCGGTGGAGTTCTCGCGCATCAATTCGCGACCTTTGGCGGCCTCGTTAATGCGGCTAGAGGCCATCGAGACTTGATCACTAGCGACCAATGGCGCAGTGGTGGCCTGCTCCTCAGCTAGGTCACCCAATCCTGCCGAACCAGTACCAACTGTCGGAGGCTCAACAGCGAATTCATGCGGCTCTTCCTCAAATCCTGCCCCATGATGAGCACCAGATCGCTTAAGAGATCCAATAAGCGACTCGACTACCTCAGCATTGAACTGCTTTCCGGCATTCTTGCGGAGCTCCTCAAAAGCAACTTCCTGGGGAAGCGCCTTGCGGTAAGAGCGAGTTGAGGTCATCGCATCGTACGCATCGGCGACTGCAACGATGAATGGCTCGATCGGGCGGGCGCTGTCATCGGCTCCCTCCGACATTGCGTGAGCCTCGCTCGTTGCAGACGGGGCAACAGGCTTAAGGAAATCAATGCGAGTAAGGATCTCAACTGAGACAGCCTCGTGGCTGCGAACAATGTCAAACTCCTCAGCTGTGAGTTTGCCAGGCTTATTTAGTAGGTGATTAGGCACAACAAGTTTGCCCACGTCATGCATCAGCGCAGCAAAACGAAGCCTCTCGATTCGCGCCGTATTGAATCGCATCTCTCGACCGATCATCACTGCATAGTCAGCAACCCGCTCGGCGTGACCAGCTGTGTATGGATCCTTGGCCTCAAGTGCGCCGATGAGAATACGTACTGTGGCGTGATGCGAATCCTTCAGAGCGAGGAACGATGCAAACGCTTGACGAGCAACAAGTATTGGAACAACGAAGAGCGGGATGATAACTGCGCCGTAATCAAGGTAGAGGCGCCCCATAAATACACCGAGCAATGCGAAGGGAAGTATCTGAACAATTCGCGGGCGCAGCTCGCGCAGTACTGCTGCATAGCTCGTGTCTGTTGAGATTGAGACAACTGCACCAAGAAGGAGAAGGTTCACAAGGCTAAACGCGAGAGCTGCCGGCACTGAAGCAAGCAGCAATACGGTGGAGGCTCGCTCGCCTGAGCCGTGCACAATCGGTGTAAATGCAGCGGCAGCGGCGCAAGAACTAAGAGCGAAGTTAGAGCTGTTAAATAGAATTTTTCGCCAGTCACCGCTCCGCAGATGCGGCCAGTAGAGCCCACCAGCGAGACCAACTATTAACGCACCAAGCAGGGGGCCTTGTCCTTGGAAAGCAACAATCGCTGCCATGG
This sequence comes from Actinomycetes bacterium, assembly GCA_037146835.1. Classification (GTDB taxonomy): domain Bacteria; phylum Actinomycetota; class Acidimicrobiia; order IMCC26256; family IMCC26256; genus IMCC26256. Next base: position 10,496 of record JBAWWI010000061.1, read on the forward strand.
CAAGCATGAATGAGGCGCTAGCGCTAGCCCGATTTGGGAGCACCGCAACCTGATTCTCAGCCAGAGCAAACAGGGCAGCAAAAACGATCAGAGGAGCAACAGCTGGGAGAGGTGAATTGCGTGCGAGCACAGCCGCTACTGCAATCGTAAACGCGGCTAGGCCGAGACAGAAAACAGTGAGGCTGTCGATGGCTCGACTCTTCACCCGATCTCCGAGCGTCGAATTTCCAACAATGACATCGTCTGACTGTGGCTGACGTTGAATTATCTGCATAAGGATTGCTAGGGGGTTCGTTACTTACTTCCAAGACAGAGGCGGCAAAGCCTCGGCGATTTACTATCAGCCCGGGTTACTTCCAACCCATGCCTGCGCCACCGCTAAGCAGTAGAGCAGCCGCACTCGAGACGAGCAATGTGACTCGAACGAAAGACTTCTTCATTTGGAGATTCCCCCTTCACGATTTATCTCTCTAGGTTCCGCTAATGACCTAGAGGTAAACGCTCCGCTCGGGACTCTCACGTCCTGCTTCGTGTGCCGAGACTCTGCCGTCTCTGTCTTGGATTTATCTCTCCCTCTAATGCTCCCTTCGCTAGCCAAGCATCGATACCGCTCTGAATCAACTGAGCCCCTCGAGACCGTGGCACCCTCCCGACCGAGAGGTACCAAAGTCAACTCGAGACCCTCCTGCCACAATTCTCACACTAAGTAACAGGAACCACAACCGTAACACCAGCAACAAGTGAACACCATGGCAATCAACTCTCTGCGAGCCAGAAATTCTGATCAATCACCACTCAGCGCGACATTTCGCCGCATAATGCCACCACCCTCTATCGGGAAATGATCTGCATCCTGTGGGATTGACACGCTGCCGCCTCGGAGTCGCCGTATCCTCCCGATATGGATGATTGGGCAGATGACTACTCCGAGGAGACTGCTGCTATGCCCAGCCACGATGAACCAGGGACCGGTGACCCGATCCGGGACGAGATACTTGAGCTTGAGCGCGAGCTCTGCCGCCTCGCTGAGGTATCCGCCGCCCGGATCGTCACTGACCGTGTAGGTCGCCCCACTGAGGTCCACATTCTGGCTCAAGGAGCAAAGCACCCTAAGCAGGTTGTGCGTGACATTCAATCCGTAGCTCTCGCCTCATTTGGAATCGAGTTAGACCGCCGCATTGTCTCCGTTGTTCAACTCGGGGGAGAGACTGGAGGAAGCCGTTCAGGTGGCGTCTCCTCGGTTTCACCCGAGGCTCTCGAGAACCCGGTACGCCTTAGCGACCGCACAACACTTCGCCATGTAGCAGCGGAGGCGAATGGTCTGCGCTCACTCGTACGCGTCACACTCGTCAATCAAGACCGTGAAGCAATTGGCTTTGCAGAGGG
>JBAWWI010000062.1:0-11386 GCA_037146835.1 Actinomycetes bacterium
TAGAGACGGTTTTAAGTAGTTAGTTATCTGCGAAGCGGAGGATCGCTTCGGCTAGAGCGCCTGGATCCTCCATTGGTCCGAAGTGTCCGAGGCCCGGCATCGTTAGCAGTTTGGCATTAGGCATGCGTCGCACGATTGCAGCTGCATATGCAGGGGTAATCGTGTCAGAGCTCTCGCCGCATGCAATTACTGTCGGCGCCTCGATGCTTGGGAGGAGTGGCCAGAGACCATTCATCACTCCCATCGCATAGACCGATGCTTCGTGATCAGGGTGACACTTGAGCTCAACGCCACCACCGGGCACGTCCCTTAAACCGTGGTCTACATACGCGCGTAATGCATCGGGGTGCAGAGATGAGAGTGGGGGTTTGCTGGCGTAGGCGTCATATGCCTGGTCGCGTGAGTCCCAGATGCGTCTGCGTCGCATTGCACCTCGCGACATTGGGTTGTCGAGCGGATCGATTGCTCGTGTCGAGTCTGAGAGTGCAACGGAGTCGAGGCCGAGTTCTGAGCCCTCGAAGACAATCGGCTCGTAGCAGAAGATGCGTGCGAATGCTCCAGGCTCACGCTCCTCTGCGAGGAGGATTGCTGCAGCGCCCTTAGAGTGCCCAACAGCAAGAAGACTCGGATCGCCGGCGATCTCTAGGTGGTGCGCGACTGCGAGCACGTCATCTGCAAAGCCCTCCCAGTGGTAAATGCCTCCGGGGGTCTCCTCGCTATCTCCGTGTCCGCGGAAATCAAGGCTATAAACACGCCGTCCGGCCTCTACGAGAATCGCTGCAACCGGTGCCCAGACCAAGCCATGGAAACCGGTCGGGTGGCATAGCAACGTTGGTGCCCCCGTGCCTCCCCAGTCGTGTACTGCGAGCGTTGGTTCGCCGGAGCGGATTAGAGGATGTGAAATCGGTGTTGGGTTACTCATACGTAACTGAGCCTAGAGATATCGGTGAGGGAGGCCACGGTTCGAGAAGCCGCGTTGCATAAATTGCGCCGCGTTACTTATCAGAGTCGCCCTGAGAGTCGGCCTGCGAGTCGCGTGCTCTGCGCTCCTCGGCATGGTCTGTTGTGGCCTTCGAGATTGCCTGCACCGCTCGGTTTACAAACTCGCCCCCGCTCTCCGTAAGCCAGCGATGTGACTCGGCCTGCGCTGCGATCTGCCCTTGGAAGTGGGGCATGACGTATTGGGCGAAGAGTTCATATGAGCGATGTTTAGCGGCGGGGTTTGCCCAGTTGTGGTCGAGCATTAGAAATGCCCCGAACCCACCGTTGGAGGCGTCGACCAACTCTTGAATCCGCTCAATAGCGTCATCAGGAGAGCCGATTACCGCAAACCCGCTTGTGCGGTTGTTCTCTAAAATCTCCTCAACAGTCTCTCCGGAGACCGGGCCTCCGGGTAGTACGTGGCTGAAGTATTTCGAGAAATCCTCAATGCCGAACTCGACATCGCGCTCAGCCTGCTCGCGCGTCTCTGCAATATGCATTGGACCAACGAGTCTCCACGACGATCGGTCGACGGTATGGCCGTTCTCTGTTGCGATCTCATCCCAGACGTCGTAGTGGTGGCTAAGCATGTCCATGCCTTGGCGCGCAGTCGCCGCTATCGAGATCATCCCAATGCCGTGCTTGCCTGCGCTACGCGGACCGATTGGCGAGAAGGACGCCGCTACTGCAACCTCGAGGTGTGGCTGCGAATAGGAGGAGAGCTGAAGGTGCGCATCCTCGAGAATGAAGCCATCTGTTTTCATAGTGACGCGCTCGCCGCGCAGGAGCGCCATGATCGCATCGAGGCTCTCCTCCATGCGCGGGCGTTGTGTATCAGCAGGAATGCCGAGCATGTGTGCATCCGAGGTCAACTGCCCCGGGCCTACGCCGAGCATTACGCGTCCTCGAGTTAGATGATCGAGAAGCACCATGCGATCTGCGAGTAAGAGCGGGTGATGGTACGGAAGGCTCGCAACGCCGGTACCAAGGCGGATGTGTTTCGTGCGCTCCGCTGCCACTGCGATGAAGACCTCTGGTGACGCAATGATCTCGTACCCACCGCTGTGATGCTCGCCAATCCACGCCTCCGCGTAGCCGAGGCGATCAAGCTCTACAACTAGGTCGAGGTCGCGCTCTAGAGCAAGCGTAGGGTTCTGGCCAACTGGATGGAATGGGGCGATAAATACTCCGAAGCGCATAATAGGCAATTCTTAGCATGTAATGAGAAGAGGAATGACCCCGAGCTACGGGTCCTTGCGCCTGACGCATGAGACTCGAGTGCTCAACTGCGCAGTAATCCTTGCCTCGGTGGCGCCTGCGCTGGGGGAGCTACTTTTCGATAAGGAGTTCGACGAGTTCGGCTTGGTTTCGAACGCCGACCTTGTGGAATATCGCTGAGAGGTAGTTTCGGATCGTCCCGTTGGATAGATGGAGTGTTCGTGACATGGTGCGCACTCGGTAGCCACCAGCTAAAAGCGTAATGATCTGGCGCTCTCGCTCTGTTAGGTCAAAGCGCTGCACAAGTTCAGCGATGCCTGGAGTCTTAGCGAATGCTTCGTCGAAGGACTCTCCGGGCTCCTCAGTCCTAACCACTTCAGTTATGGCGGCAATTCGTGCCGAGATATCTTCATTGTCGCGCAGGGACTCGTCTAGGCGGCTAGTGATTGTCAGCCATCCAGATGGCATACCAGGTGGACGAGCAAATGTGGAGACGACTGGGAAATGGCCGAGCGGGTGGAATGCCGATCGAAAGTTGACTCTTACCGTGACTTCGCTGGTCTCTCCAGTTCGGACACGCTCGCCAGCCTCAACAAAGGCAGCGACGTCTGTCGAATGAATGTTGGGGAGGACGGATAATCCAATAATGGAGTCTGAGTCTTCTCCAAAACCCTCTGGGGCAGGTGCCAAGAATTGAAGGCGCCAGTCGTGATCAATTAGCGCATAGCTGTATACCCCAGTCGGAATTCCTGCGCGCATTATTGAACGCATTGAGTCCGAGGGATCGCTCCAAGAAAGCGGGTCCGGTGCCGGTGAGTCGTTTACATAGACAACTAAGTAATCCGCTCTAGGGAAACGAGGACCCGCAGCGCTGATTGTAACTGTGCGCTGAATAAGTGGATCATTCGGCACATTTACGGTGGTAGTGAAGGAGTCGATCTCGCCGGAGACAATCTCCGCAGCCCGGCTTGACCTTCCAGTAACGCTATCGGCGCCTGGAAGGAGGTCGATCACCGCTGCTCCGATTAGATTGCGACGAGGCGCGCCAACGACCGCAGCGAACGCATGGTTCAGTGCCGCATATTTACGCTGCTTCACATCGATGAGGGCAGCACCTACCGATGACTCGGAGAGAGCCCCCGTGGTCAGCGCATGGGCTAACTCCATTACAACGCCGCTGAATGCAGCCTCTGCAACAGGTGCAAGAGCGGACTCGCGCCAAGTGACGCTGATATAGCGCCTGTCGACCTCGGGTCCAACTGTTTCAGTTGCCTCAACGCTAAAGAAGAACGGCTTATCGAACTCGTCGGAGAAAACAACCTCGGTCGTGTAGTTAGAGATCTCGCCTGCGTGTAGTCGCTCGAATTTAGAGCGCCCGTCGACGTTGGTCGCGCGGTTCGCTTCGCTCGCGTTCAAGGCCTCTCCGAGCCGGAACCCCATTCGAGCTGCGCCCTCGGTCGCTACATCGTTCATCTCAACGAAGCGGATCTCATTAGGGTCGGTGATATCGGCTAATGCGTAGGCAGCGCCCATCGTGATGGCCAGCGGAGCAATGGGAACGCCGCTGGCGGCTATGCCCGCGCTGTTGCCCTCTGAGGTATCGCTCATCACTTTTGCCCCCATGCTGTTGCACCGCCCGGTTGGTGTGCTGCCCAGCTAACTAGGTGAGTAGAGCACAGATGGGGGCTGGCTCACGATCTATCGGCGAGAATTGGCTAAATCGACTCTGCCGTGACCCAGCGATCGAGGGTTGGCCCACTCTCAAATGAGGTGATGAGTGCGTAGCGGGGAGAATCGCCGGGATGGACAACGACATGCCAGAGCCTCTGGGTATCTACGACGAATCGCGCACCTTGATGGAGCGGCACTCGGGTCTCCGTCGATGGGTCAGGTAGCCCGTCGTCGCCGCTATCCATGAGGAGCATGTAGGAATCTGGGTTGTCGGTGAGTTCTACCCAAGACCTGACTACCCAGCCATCGCTCTCAGGATTGAATCGGTTGTTGTCGTCACGATGCAACGAACGCATCGCTGCCTCGCGATCCTGCGGCTCAAGTTTGATTATGCGTACGCGGCCGAAGTTTGCACCAACGCCTGAGACGTAGTCGCGAAGTGTCGGGCAGAGCGCGGCGTTGCTAGTAAAAATTGCATCTTTGTCTGGGTGTTCGTCATCTGCAGACCAGAACCCTCGGCAATCCAACTGCCCATCGGTTGTGGCGATGGGGGCGAAGTTGGTATCGCCACCACTCTTCCAGTCCATGTACTCAAGAGACAGGTACTCAGATTCATCAATCTCGAATGGCGCATCTCGGAGCTGCAGAACGCCACTCGCTGCGAGAGCGTCGAGACGAGGGTGAGGGGTATCGAGAGGAATCGCAACGGACCAGTGCTCTTGTGTGGGCCAGAAAGCAGTTGTCATATCCTAAGTCTACGGATACGAGGGCAAACGTTGTGCTCCGTGGCCAAAATCAATAAGCCGCGGCGAATGCGTCGAGTATCGCCTCACGCCACGCCGGTAATAGTGCATAACCCGCATCTCCAGTGCGCCCGATCCTCACAACTACAAGATCTAGAGCGGGGCAGACCAGGATGACTTGCCCTTCATGGCCATTGGCCCAGAAGGAGCCATATCGATCCTCCGAGACCCACCAATGGTTCCCATAGAGAAAGCCGTTCTCTTCATCCCTCGAGAGCGGAGTGCGAGCATGGTCTACCCATCCCTCCGGCAGAATCCGTCTCCCTTCCCAGACTCCATCGCGAAGGTACAGCAGTCCAAAACGCGCAAAATCGAGCGCAGTTGCATAGACAAAAGTTGATGCAACCCAGGTGCCGGCCTTGTCAATGGTTGCGCGAGCGCTCGACATGCCTATTGCATTGAATAGCCGAGACTGTAGGAACTCATCGATGCGGTTATCTGGAGCGAGGGCATGGGAGGCAATGGCGGAGAGAATGTTGGAGGTGCCGCTTGAGTACGCATACCGCGAATTCGGTGGCGCCTCTGCTGGGCTCCGCTCCGCAAAGCCGGCTACATCGTCTCGCCCTTCGCCGAAAAGCATTGCGACCACATCGGATGGTGTGTCGACGCTGTAGATCTCGCTCCACTTGAGCCCGTCTCGCATGGCAAGAAGATCTGCGGTTGTGATGGCTTGTCTCGGGTCGCCAGCCTTCGACCACGCGTCAACAGGTGCAGGGGCATCGAGCGCTAGACGACCATCGGATACGAGCATCCCAATGACTGCGTGCAGCATTGACTTGCCGAGCGACCATGAGAGGAGAGGCGTCTCGCTAGTTACTTCGTCGCCGTCACCCGCAAATGAGGCGAGCCGGTTTGCGTAACGCTCAGTGACGACGCGCCCTCCCTGAACGATCACAACTGCGTAGGTCTCGTTGAAAGGCGAAGCAGGGTCGAACATCTCGTTCAGTAGCGACTCGATCTCGACGCCTTTTGGCAACTCCGCGGTTGGCCATGAGGCGCCTGGATATGGAGTCGCCTCCGGCTGAGGTGGAAGAGCGATCAATGGATGCTGTTTCACGCTTTCTCCCCGCTATTAGATCGGTAGGTTCCCCGTAGCAGTTCGAGTTGTGCCGTGATCTCGGAATGCAGCGATTGTGCGCTCGGCGGTGCGCATCATGTGAATCTCATCAGCGCCATCTGCAAAGCGTGCCCAGCGAGCATTCATATACATATCCGCCAAGGGAGAGTCCTTTGAGTACCCAAGTGCACCGTGGACCTGAATTGCGCGGTCGATGATTCGGCATAGGGAGTTGGCCACAAAGTGCTTGGTCATAGAGACCTCTGACTTGAAGTCTTCTTTGCGGTCGATTTTGTATGCAGAGTGGAGCACCATGAGCTTGCACTGGTAGAGCTCGATAGCCGAGTCGGCGATGAGCCACTGGATGCCCTGCTTCTCAGCGAGGAAGGATCCGTGTGAGTAACGAGTGAGGGAGCGCTCAACCATGAGGTCGAGTGCAGTCTCAGCCTGCGCGATCCAACGCATGCAGTGCGCGAGGCGTGCAGGGCCAAGTCGGAATTGACCGAGTAGGTGCCCCTGGCCGCGTCCGCCGAGCATCTGGTCTTTGTGGACCCGGAGGTCTTGGATGAGAATCTCTGAGTGGCCAGTGCCACCGTGCATCGTCTCGATCTCGCGTACTTCGTTCCATCCCTCAGAGGGGAGGTCGATGATAAAGGCAGTATTTGCAGCCTGCGGAAGATCGGGATCATCTTCGGTGCGGCAGATAAGGATCGCAAAGTTGGCGCGGTTCGCTCCGCTAATAAACCACTTGTGTCCATTGATGACCCACTCGTCGCCGTCTTCATACGCTCGAGTTTGAATGAGTGTCGGGTCTGAACCCGCGACCTCTGGCTCCGTCATCGCAAAGCATGAGCGGCCGTATCCGTCGCAGAGAAGTTTTAGATATTTCTCTTTCTGTGCATCGGTGCCCCAATGTAGGAGGGTATTCATGTTCCCCTCGTCGGGGGCCTGGCAGTTGAGAGCGAATGGTCCGAAGCGCGACTTCGCGGCCTCGGCCTGGACCATCGCAAGCTCCACGTGCGTGAGCCCCATGCCGCCCCACTCTTTGGGCATCTGCGGCAACCAGAGACCGCGTGATCGTGCCTCTGTTCGCATCTTGATGATGCCTGCGATGAGCGACTCACGGTCGTTCTCATCAATGGCTTGCTCGGCAGGGCGTACTACCTCGTCGATGAACGCGCGGACCTGAATGCGTATCTCTTCGAGTTCGGGTGAGAGTGAGAAATCAATTGACATCGCTTTAGCATCACCGCGCGGAGGCCTCACGGTCAAGGCGAGGGTTATGAGCAGGGCTATTGGGGCAGGGCTCTTGGGGCAGGGCTCTTGGGTCATGGCGCCGCGAAGTGAGGGCCTTTGTGCGAGAGTTAGGCACTGGCCGGGATTTGAGGCTCGGCGGTTGAGTAATACCTGTTTGCGAGAGATCATTTTGAGGGAATCAGGGGGATATATGCGCGCAGTAGTTGCAGAGAATGGTCGTTTGGAGGTTCGGGACTATGCAGAGCCTGTCCCTGAGGCCGGCGAGATATTGGTTGCGGTGCGCGCCTGTGGAATCTGTGGCTCTGATATCCACACACTTGCGCATGGAGAAGAGGTCGCAGCCCTAGAGGTAGAACTTGGCGGTGAGACAGGTTTTGATCCTGCGAGCCCATATGTGCTCGGGCATGAATTCTGTGCGGAGGTACTTGATGCTGGAGCGGAGACATTTGGTTTTGACGCTGGAGACCTTGTTGTATCGATGCCATTCCTCCTAAGGCCGAGCGGGGTAGTGCCACTTGGTTTCGCACACTCTGAGCCTGGTGGATACGCGGAGCGGATGGTTCTCACCGGCGGCATTTGTCTAAAGGTTCCAAACGGTCTGGATCATCGACGCGCTGCACTTACAGAGCCAATGGCGGTTGCGCTGCACGCTGTAAATAAATCTGGAATCAAACAGGGCGATGCCGCAGTCATAGTTGGCTGTGGGCCGATCGGGCTTGCGATTATTCCGTGGCTTCGTCTCCGAGGGATCGAGCCGATCGTGGCTGCTGACTTCTCTGCTAAACGCCGCGCACTCGCCCTCGAGTTGGGTGCCGACCTAGCCGTGGACCCAAGGGATGAAGCGGTAACGGATGCTTGGCGCCGCGTCGATGGAGCCAAAGAACTAGTTATCTTTGAGGCTGTCGGCACTCCAGGGATGATCGACTCAGTTGTCTCTATGGCCCCGAGTCGGGCGCGTCTTCTAATCGCAGGGGTATGTATGCCCCCAGATACTTTCCGCCCCTTTGTGGCCATTATTAAAGAGCTGAGTATGCAGTTCGTCTATTGCTATGACGGCGACGAGTTTGCTGAGGCTCTTCAGGCAATAGCGGAGGGCGAGGTGGTGGTCGACTCCCTAATCACTGGAACCGTAGGCCTCGATGGCGTCTCTGAGGCATTCCGCCTGCTTGGGGACCCTGAGGACCACGTGAAGATACTCATCGAGCCCGGTTCAGGGCCTGAGGTGCTCCACGTTTCGACTTAGGGGCCCCTAATCGGTAACTATTCCGGCAGTAAGAAAGCGCTACAAGAAAGCACTACCGAAGTTGTTCCTGAGGCTTGGCACCATTGCCTTTATAACATCGCCTCTATAAACCTCACCGGCTCCATTACCTGAGTAAAGCGAGAGAAGCATGAATATCGTTGTCTGCGTGAAGCAGATCCCCGATCCTGCGGTACCTGGGGAACTGACCTCTGATAATCGTCTTAAGCGCGATGGCGCCAAGGCAATCCTCGACGAGTCGGACTCGTATGGCGTTGAGATGGCGCTGCAGCTAGTCGATAAGGCTGGCTCAGGCGAGGTCATCCTCGTATCGATGGCCCCTAATGGTGAGGTCTCCGGACTTCGTCAGGCACTTGCGATGGGCGCAGCACGCGCCATCCTCATCTCCGACGATGCTCTCGCTGGAGCGGATGCGCTGACGACCTCGAAGGTAATAGCGAAGGCAGTTGAGCGCGCAGGTGGCGTTGATCTTGTACTCGCTGCTACCGAGTCTTCTGATGGTTATACCGGCACAGTCCCTGCACAGGTTGCAGAGTTGCTCGGGTGGCCATCACTCACATTCGCAAAGCACGTCGAGATTGCAGATGGCAAGGTCACGATCCAGCGCCAGACAGAGGCCGGATACGACGTTGTCGCCGCATCACTACCCGCTGTTGTGAGTGTGACAGCAGGTGTTGTTGAGCCTCGCTACCCATCTTTCAAGGGAATCATGGCTGCAAAGTCAAAGCCACTTGATCAAGTAACTGCAGCCGATCTTGGGCTCAACTCGATCTCGGCTGGGCAACGGATCACCTCTGTAGCCGCTGCACCCGCTCGTCAGGCTGGTGAGAAGGTGGAGGATGACGGCACTGCTTTTGAGCGCATCGTCACTTACCTCGAAGAGTTGAAGGTCATCTGACGCATCGCGTCTAAGTATCTCGCGTGGGTGTCACGCGTTTTTGTTCCTAGCGCATTGCCTGCGCGATCAGGATAGAAAATAGGAGTAGATAGAAATATGAAGACTTGGATCTTTGCCGAGAGCGAGAATGGTGCGCCTACAACAGCGACACTTGAGATGGTCACAAAGGCCCGTGAACTAGGCGGAACCGTTGAGGCTGTCTACGTTGGGACCGATGTAGCGAGCGTCGCTACTGGTCTTGGCGAGCATGGGGTAACGAAGGTATTCGGAGTGGACCCCGATGGAGTGCTCGCTGGCGTGGTTGGCGCTGCAGCAATCGCAGGCCTCATCGGTGCTGAGGCTCCTGACTTGATCCTCTTCGCGCAGACCTACGACGGTCGCGATGCGATCGGTCGCCTATCTGCTCGTCTTGACCGAACGGTGCTGACAAACGGCATGTCGCTCTCAGTTGACGGCGATGCAGTTACGGTTGGTACCGCTGTATTCGGTGGAGCACAGTTGGTAGACACCCTGTTTGAGGGCGAGAAGCCTTACCTTGCGGCGATCCGACCCAAGTCCTTTGTGGCTGCGCCCGGTGGTGCTGCCACTCCAGAGATTGTTGCTGTCGGTGCGGTCGACTCTGGCCGAGCTGGCGAGGCGAAGGTACTTGAGCGCCATGTCGAGGAGCGCGAAGGGCCAAAGCTTGAGGAGGCAGTTGTTGTTGTCTCTGGCGGTCGTGGAATCGGCGAGGCTGCTAACTACGAGCCTCTTGTCGAGCAGCTCGCGAATCTTCTCAGCGGTGCCTCTGGGGCGTCGCGTGCAATCGTTGACGCTGGTTGGGTTCCCTACTCGAAGCAGGTTGGGCAGACCGGTAAGACCGTGAAGCCGAAGCTCTACATTGCTCTGGGCATCTCCGGTGCGACACAGCACATGGTTGGAATGAAGGGATCGGACAACATCATCGCAGTTAACAAAGATGGTGAGGCCCCGATCTTCTCAGTTGCAGACCTCGGAATTGTCGGCGACCTAACCAAGGTTGTGCCCGCTCTAATTGAGGCGATCAAAGCTCGAGGTTGATCTGATTCAATTCAGAACTTAGAAGTGCGAAAGAGGGGCGGCCTGCGGGCCGCCCCTCTCGCGTGCGAGTATCTGCAGCTATGACCAAGAGTGATGCAGGCCGCGAGCCACTAGTGGACCCGGCTCGCCTTGCGCGCTGGCTCGATGAGGCTGGGCTTGGTGGTGATGGCCTTGGTGGTGATGGGCTTGGTGGTGATGGCCTCGGTGGTAATCGCGAGCCAGAGATTGAGCGCATAACCACTGGGCATTCGAACGAAGTTTTCTTAATTCGGCGCGGGGGAGCGCAGTGGGTACTCCGCCGACCTCCTCGCACGCCTCTCTCGCCAACCGCCCATGACATGGCGCGCGAGTTTCAATTGCTCTCTGCGCTTAGTGCTTCTAACGCTGCGGGCGCCGGTCATGCGCTGCCGCACGTGCCCATACCCGAACCTGTGGCCTTCTCACCCGACGCGATCGGTGTGCCTGCATATTTGATGGAGCCTCTAGACGGCTTAGTAGTGCGCGAGGCCATGCCTCCACTATTCGCCGCAGATCCAGGGGCTCCAACCGCTAACGCTCACTCGTTGCTTGATCTTCTTGTCACGATTCACGCAGTTGATTGGCGCCGCGCTGGCTTGGGTGAGTTTGGTAGGCCAGATGGTTACCTCACTCGTCAGGTGCCGCGATGGACGGGGCAGCTAGATCGATATCGCACACGCGCCCTTCCAGAGGTAGACGAGGCAGCGGCCTGGCTCGCTAATAACACCCCCGAGATGCAGTCGCCAACAATTATTCATGGAGACTACAAACTCGACAATGTGATGTTCGCTCCCTCTCTGCCGGTATCGCCACTTGCGGTTCTTGATTGGGAGCAGGCCACAATTGGTGACCCGCTTGTTGATCTCGGCTGGCTACTCGGGCTCTGGTGTGACCCAGGGGACTCTCCGGTCTTCGGCGGAGCAAATGCGGCACTTCTCGGGCATGGCGAAGTGCCGACGCGTTCTCAGATGAGTGCTCGTTACTCAGAGGCTTCAGGGCGTGATCTCACTCATCTCGATTTCTACTGCGTGCTCGGCCTCTTCAAACTCGCATGCGTAATGGAGGGCTCGTACGCGCGCTTCAAGAATGGAACTAGCGACGATGCACTGTTTTCATTCCTAGAGGAGGGCGTACCCGCTCTCGCTCGGCGAGCGTTGGAGTTCGCT
>JBAWWI010000063.1:0-11346 GCA_037146835.1 Actinomycetes bacterium
TTGCGCCGGCTGCGTCGAGGCGAATCTCTGCACGCTGGAGAGCTTGCTTAGCCTCAACGTTCTCAGGGTCGCTACGAAGTGCCGCCTCGGCGGCCTCCATTGCCGTACGTGCTCGCACAACATCAATGTCAGCGCCCAATTCGGCGACATCGGAGAGGATCTTTACGCCCCCGCCTGATACCTCTACGAAGCCTCCGTGAACCGCTACTACGGTCTCGAAGCGCGGCCCGCCGTCTGGTTCTTGCATGATCCGAAGTTTGGATATTTCAAGCGCCCCAAGATACGGAACATGCCCGGGTAGAAACGCAATGTCTCCACCCGTGGTGCGGGCAACGACCATTACAGCATCGCCCTCGAAGAGAATGCGCTCCGGAGAGACGAGCTCAACGAGAAATGCCATTAGGCGTTCTTCTCTAGATCGCGCTGCTTGGCGAGGACACTCTCTACGTTTCCTACGTTGAAGAACGCCTGCTCGGGGACATCGTCCAAGTCTCCATTGGCGAGCATCTCGAAGGACTCGATGGTCTCGTCAATCGGCACGAAGATGCCGGGGAGTCCGGTGAATACCTCTCCAACGAAGAACGGCTGAGACAAGAAGCGCTGAATCTTGCGCGCACGGTTAACCGTGATCTTGTCCTCCTCTGAGAGCTCATCGAGACCAAGAATCGCGATGATGTCTTGAAGCTCTTTGTAGCGCTGGAGGATCTCTTGAACGCGACGTGCAACGTTGTAGTGGCGTGCACCAACAATCTCAGGGGTGAGGATGTTGGAGGTAGACGCAAGCGGGTCAACGGCCGGGTAGATACCGAGGGCTGCGATCTGGCGGGATAGCTCAGTCGTGGCGTCAAGGTGGGTGAAGGTCGTGAACGGAGCAGGGTCGGTGTAGTCGTCAGCAGGCACATAAACGGCCTGAAGCGATGTAATCGAGTGACCCTTGGTTGAGGTGATGCGCTCCTGTAGTTCACCCATCTCGTCAGCGAGTGTTGGCTGGTAACCCACAGCAGATGGCATACGACCAAGAAGAGTTGATACCTCAGAGCCGGCCTGCACAAAGCGGAAGATGTTGTCAACGAAGAGCAGAACATCTTGGTTCTTTACGTCGCGGAAGTACTCAGCGATTGTTAGCGCACTAAGGGCAACACGAAGGCGCACCCCTGGCGGCTCATCCATCTGTCCGTAAACGAGTGCAGCTTTCTCGATAACTCCGGACTCCTGCATCTCGATCCAGAGGTCGGTACCTTCACGGGTGCGCTCGCCTACACCGGCGAACACCGAGACTCCACCGTGCTGTGTTGCAACACGGTTGATCATCTCTTGAATTAGAACGGTCTTGCCCACACCGGCTCCACCGAAGAGTCCGATCTTTCCACCCTGTACATATGGCTCAAGAAGGTCGATGACCTTGATGCCAGTCTCGAACATGAGAGCGCGTGGCTCCAGCTGGTCGAATGCAGGTGGCGGGCGGTGAATCTCCCAGCGGTCGTCGATGTTCGTGAGCTCCTCTGCGGTGATGTCTAGAGGCTCGCCGAGAACATTGAACACGTGACCGAGCACGCCGTCGCCAACGGGCATCGAGATGCCATGGCCGGTATTGCGCACAAGAGTTCCGCGCTTGAGACCATCGGTGGGCTTCATGCAGATAACGCGCACTCGCCCTGCACCAACCTGCTGAGCTACCTCTGCAGGGACGGTGATCGTCTCTCCCTCGAGGACAATGTCCATCTCGAGAAGTGAGTTGATCTCAGGGAGCGAACCCGTTGGGAACTCGACGTCCACGACGGGTCCGGCGATAGCGATTACTCGCCCATCCTTGAGAACCTTGTTTGAATCTGCGGTCATTGTCATCTTGTTTGATGCTCCTTCTTATGGCCTGGGCCTAGTTGTCGGGCCCTCAGCCCTGATGCTCGAGGTAGTCACGTTCAAACGCTATTGCGCGTGCTGCAGAGTCTTCGTCTGCGTCGGCGTCGCTAGAGGAGAGTGCCTCTGCCCCACCGACGATCTCCATAATCTCGGTCGTGATCGCGTCCTGACGAGCGCGGTTCATAACTCGAGACAGCTCTTTAATTAATTCTTCAGCATTATCTGTTGCGGCCTTCATTGCTCGCTGGCGTGCAGCGTGCTCCGAGGCACCAGCATTGAGGAGCGCTGCAAATATCCGCGCTTCAATGTACTTAGGGAGAATCTCTGAGAGAAGCGCCTCTGGGGAGCTCTCAAATTCGTAGGAAGCGGTAGCCGAGTTCGAAGAATCGTCGCCGGGCCTACCATCTCCACCGCTGATCACCTCACGCTCTAGAGGTAGAAGAGGCCTGCGCACTACCTCTTGCTTACCAGCGGAGATGAATCGCGTATAAATAAGCTCGACTTTGTCGTACTCCTCGTTGATGAAGCGCTCGCTAACCAGCTTTCCGATTGCGCGCGCATCTTCGTAAGAAGGCTGATCAGAGAATCCAGTAAAAGCATTGTCGATACGAAAATCGCGATAACGGAAGTAGCCCTCGGCCTTACGCCCAACAAGGATTAGCGCGTACTCTGCGCCAATCGCTTCGTCCTCGAGCATCGATCCCTCGGCAGCGCGGACAACGGAGGAGTTATACGCTCCACATAGTCCACGATCCGCAGCGATAACAATGTGCGCCGAACGCTTGACCCTCTCACGAGGCTTAAGGATCGGACTGTTGATGCTTCCTCCGCCTGCGGCGAGATCTGCAACTACCTTCGTAATTAATTCGCTGTAAGGAAGCGCGCCTTTTACTGCAGCCTGAGCCTTGACGATCCGACTACCCGCGATGAGCTCCATCGCGCGCGTGATCTTCTTGGTTGAGCGTACGGAGGAGATCCGTCGCTTGAGGATGCGCTCTTGGCCGCCGGCCATCTGTCCCTATCCCCTGCTACTACTCGGTCGGAAGTGTCTTGTTTGACTCGGCATCGCCGAGTGCCTCAGCATCTGGATCAGGGGTGCCGGCCCCGGCAGCCGCCTCTGCAGCATTAGCGGCACGGAAAGCAACCTTGACATCCTCAATAGCGTCGAGCATGCGGGACTCATCGGGCAGGGTTCCAGTATCACGAATGTGTGCGAGAAGGTCTGCGTAGCGAGAGTGGAATGCATCGAGAAGTGCTGCCTCGAAGGCCTTGATCTGAGATACCTCAATGTCGAGGAGAAGTCGCTCTTTACCTCCACCAACGCGATCTTTACGCGCTGTACCGGAGAAGATCACTACTACTTGATCCTCTACTGGCATTGGAGAGTTGAGTGGCTGCTTAAGCAACTCAACAAGGCGGTAACCGCTCTCAAGCTGCTCCTTGGAGACAGCATCGAGGTCAGAACCAAATGTTGCGAATGCCTCGAGGTCACGGAACTGCGCAAGGTCGAGCTTGAGGGTTCCAGCTACACCCTTCATTGCCTTGATCTGTGCAGCGCTACCGACTCGAGATACCGAGATACCTACGTCGACAGCGGGGCGCACACCAGACTTGAAGAGGTCGTCCTGCAGGTAGATCTGACCGTCGGTGATTGAAATCACGTTGGTTGGGATATACGCAGAGACGTCTCCTGCTTTGGTCTCAATGATTGGAAGCGCTGTAAGGGAACCAGCACCTAGATCATCGGAGAGCTTTGCAGCACGCTCGAGTAGACGGCTGTGGAGGTAGAAAACGTCACCTGGGTAAGCCTCGCGACCTGGTGGACGACGGAGCAACAATGAAAGCTGACGATAGGCCTCAGCCTGCTTGGAGAGGTCGTCGTATACAACGAGTGCGTGGTCGCCGTTCTCCATCCACTCCTGCCCAATGGCAGAACCGGTGTAAGGAGCGAGGTACTTGAATACTGCCTCGTCGCCCGCGGGGGCGTTTACAACAACCGTGTACTCCATTGCGCCGTAACGCTCAAGAGTTGCAACAGTCTGCGCAACCGATGATGCCTTCTGACCAACTGCGACATAGATGCACTTAACACCCGATCCGCGCTGGTTAAGAATGGTGTCGATAGCGATTGTGGTCTTTCCGGTCTTACGGTCACCAATGATCAACTCGCGTTGTCCGCGGCCGATCGGAACCATGCCGTCTACAGCCTTGATACCGGTCTGCAGTGGCTCGTGTACAGGCTTGCGCCCGACGATTCCAGGGGCCTGGACCTCAAGACGACGAGTCTTGTCGGTACCGAGCGGACCCTTACCGTCGATTGGCTGGGCCAGTGCGTTTACTACGCGACCTAGGAGGGCATCGCCTACGGGCACGGCGAGGATACGGCCAGTTGCTCGCACTGCCTTACCTTCTTCCACGCCCTCAGCGCGGCCAAGCACAACTGCACCAATGGCGTCCTCGTCAAGGTTGAGGGCAAGACCAAGAAGGCCACCCTCAAACTCGAGAAGCTCATTGACTGCAGTATTCGGGAGGCCCGCAACGCGTGCGACACCATCGCCAACGCTCAGAACCTGCCCAACCTGCTCTGCAGCGAGAGTTGGTGAGAATGAATCAACGTGCTTGCGCAGCGCTGCGGCAATATCGGCTGCGTTAATTGTCAGCTCAGCCATGTTAGATCTGCTCCTTGAGTTGCTCGAGCCTGTGACGGACGGTCCCGTCAATAACAGTGTCGCCGACGCGGGCCACTAGACCCCCGAGAACCTTCGGATCAACGACGACTTTTACTTCTACGTTCTTACCTACAGCGCGACCAATAGCAATAGCAAGGCGCTCTTGCTGCCCTGCATCAAGCTCAATAGCGCTACGTACCTCGGCTACCTCGTGCTCACGACCCTCTGTTGATTTCTTAACAAAGAGATCGATAATTGCCGGGAGATCACTACCTCTGCCTGCAGCAACAACGAGCGATGCAAGCGCAGTTGAAGAACTAAGGGCCTTAGCCCCCATCAACTCTTCAACCACCGCTACTCGACGCTCTGCTGGGAGTGCAGGGTCGACAAGTGCTGAACGGAGAGAGTCGTTCGCCTCGAATGTTCGGGCGAAACGAAATAGCTCGTCCTCGATCTCGTCGACGTGCCCCTCGGCACGCGCGATTACGAGGAACGCTGCTGCGTAAGCCTCGACGCGCTCGGCACTCATGCCCGGCTGCCCCCAACCTCATTGATGAAGGACTCGACGAGAGCCGTCTGAGTCGCAGCATCGAGATTGTGCTGAACAATGCGCTCCGCAAGCCCAATGGACATCGCTGCCACTTGGGTCTGTAGATCTGCCATGGCGCGCTCTGTTGCGAGAGCTGCGTCAGCATTTGCGCGTGCGCGTACATCAGCGGCATCCGCCTCTGCCCGGGCGATCAGGTCTACTCGCACCTGCTCTGCAGCCTTGCGTGCCTCGTCAACCAAGCCTGCGCCCTCTGCACGAGCCTCTGCGAGGATCTTCTCGTGGTCGGAGTCAGCGGCCTGCGCTGCGCTCTTAGCCTGCTCGGCTGCCTCGAGATCTCCACGTATCTTGTCTTCACGATCCGCTAGCCCCTTACGAAGTGCAGGGAAGCCGAACTTGATGAGTCCGAAGGCGACGATTGCAAAGGACAGGCCGCCCCAGAAGAGTTCACCTGTCTCAGGCAAGATTGGGCTAGGTGCTGAGTAACACTCCTTGGCCTTCTCGTCGAAGAGGGCAGCGTCTCCCTTGCCGGCTCCCTCGGGGCCATATTTCTTGGCAGCGGCAGTTAGGCATCCTGCAATCGTCTCCTTTTTCTCACTTGCGTGAGCGGCGACGGGCATAGATATAACCATGCTGGATGCAAGTAGTGCTACCGCTAGCAGTCTCTGGATGCGCATTGCGCGTCCCTTCCCTTCGTGCGCCGTGGCGCCTAGATGGCTTAGATGACTAAATAAATTAGATGGCTTAGACGACTTAGATGACGAGATAAATCAGATGAACTTGATAACGAAACCGATGAGGGCAAGTGCCTCAGCGAAAGCAATACCCAAGAACATTGTGGTGCGGACGTTTCCGGCCATCTCTGGCTGGCGTGCCATTGCCTGAACCGACTGACCGACTAGGTAGCCGATACCGATTCCGGGGCCAATTGCGGCGAGGCCATAACCAACAGCGCTGAGGCCGTTCTTAAAGCCGTCGTCGGTAAGGCCAGTTGCGGCTAGGTTCATGAGAGTGCTCATGTGAGGTGTTCTCCTTATTATTTAGGGCTGTTGTTTAGGGCTGTTATTTAGGGCTGTTATTAGTGCTCAGGGTGTACAGATTCGCCGATATATACGGCAGTAAGGATCGTAAAGATATAGGCCTGTAGCAATGCTACGAGGACCTCGAACGCCGTCATAAATAGCAGCCCAAAGAAGGGAAGCGGAATAAAGGCGATTTGGTATGCGCCGCTCTGGTGCTTCCAAAGCTCTATGCACATGACGGCAAAGACTGTCAGCAGGACGTGTCCGGCGACCATATTTGCGAAGAGTCGCACTGCGAGCGAGAAGGGTCGCACGAGGTACTTCGAGATGAACTCGATCGGGATAACCAAGATGTAGAGGGGCTTGGGTACTCCCGGAGGTGTGATGTTCTTAAAGATGTAGAGAGGCCCCTGCGCCTTAAAGCCAGCACCGATGAAGACCACCCAGACGATGATCGCAAGCAATCCCGGGAGAGCGATTCGGGCTGTAGCCGGGAACTGAATCCCAGGGATAATGGACCAAATGTTGATGAAGAGAATGTAGAAGAACATCGACGCTAGGAACGGCGTCCACTTCTTACCCTCTTCGGTGCCCATGACCTCAACGGCGATCTGCGACTCGATGGCGAGGTATCCGGACTCCGCTACGTTCTGCAGGCCGGTAGGAACAAGTGCGCGCTTACGCCCTCCGATAAGGAAGATCGTTAAACAAATAACCATGGACACAAGGACCATGATTCCCGTTTTATTTAGCGCAAAATTGGTACCTCCGAAGAGCACCGGCTTCCACTGGAACAACTCTGTGATCCCGTTAGGGAACAACTCGGCGACGACGGTCACCCTTCCTCCTTGCTTACGCGTTGCGAAATTGGTAGCGGTGCATCGGGCTTGAGGCCCGGCGCGCCGAGGGTCAGACTAAGCGATGGCATCTCCCAAAACAGGAGTCCAAGGTGCATTCCTGCAACCGTAATCACAAAAGCCGCGATGCTCACACTTGGGCGCCCTGATATTGCGACTACTGCGAGGAGGATTAGAGCGATGCGGAGCACGTACCCACCGATGGCCGCCACCGAGACTGCCTCCGGCGAGATGCGTGCTGACCATGTAATGAGGCGGGATGAGAGCAAGAAGTTCGCGCAGACCACTAGGACACCCAAAAAGGCTCCAATGGCAGACTTTTTGCCACCTAAGAGGGCGGAGACAACGATCACCAGAGGGGCGATCATGAGCGCTCTTCGGACGATATGGTCGGCTATTCGACTCTCATGATCCTCCGGCAGACGAGCTCTAAGAGGATCACTCCTAAGAGCATCATCCCTAAGAGCGTCATCCCTAGACCCACTATCTGGAGAAGTCATCGAGGCTCCGAGGCTTTCTCGACGGGCTGGATTCCTGAGGTTTCATTAGGGCGCTTCTCCCAAGGCTTGCCTGCGTCCTCAGCAGCTGAGGCGGCTTGGTACCTGTAATAAATCGTCGTGGCCACGGCGATGAGGCCGATTACTGCAAACAGCACTGTAAAGACGCGCCCAGTCCCGAAGATGCCATCTAACAATGCACCGACAAGGCCGAACATCAAAGGCCCGAGCACAAAGGTGAGGGAGGTCGATAGCGCATCGGTATAGCCAGGTTTGGGTTGTGGCACGATCGATTTAGCTCTAAGGCGTTTAGGGATTAGCGATCTTGAACTAGCTGACATTCCCCTCCTCGAAGTCGCGACGGCAGCGAGCGAATACCGAGCAAGTAGGGCTCTGAATGCTCAAGTGAACCCTAGAAAGTTACCCGATTATGCGCCCCAACTCCCTATCTCGGCGATAACCGTGACCGATCCGGGGATAACCCCGATCAAACAAGGAGTAGGAGTTACCCCTTTGGAGACTCGATGCCTACTGCCTTAGCGGCCGCGACCTCGTCCTCCCAGTCACCTCTACGAGGGAAGAAGAAACCGTAGAGCAGAAGCGCAAGGGCGAAGATCACAAGCGGAACAAGGGCATTGCCCTGGTCTGTGTAGGTCGGGATTAGGGCAACCCCCGAGAGGAGCGCCGTCCAGAGCCAGAGAATCGCAACGGTTCGCCTCGGACCGTGCCCTAAACGCATTAGGCGGTGATGCAGATGCTCTTTATCTGCAACGGCAAAGGATCTGCGTTTTATTAACCGTCTTAGGAACGAGAAGGCGGTATCGATAATTGGCACACCGAGAATTACAAACGGAATAAAAAGCGGCGCAAAGAAGAAGTACGTAACACCGCTGTATTGATAATCGGCTCGCCCGCCAATTGTGATTGTTGTGACAGCCATAAGAAGCCCAAGAAAAAGAGCCCCCGCATCGCCCATCATTATTCGCGCAGGGTGCCAGTTATAAGGCAAAAACCCTAGGCAAACACCTACCGCTATAACTGCGATTAAAGGAGCGAGGTTCGATCCTTCAAGAAATCCATTCTTAAACAACCGATCGCTATAAAGGAAGAGTGCGGTTCCTGCGATTGCGCATATCCCGCCGGCTAGACCATCAAGCCCGTCGATGAGGTTGATCGCGTTTGCGAATAAGACCACCATCAAGACGGTAACTACAGGAGCAAGATCTGCGGAGAGAACCACGGTGTCGTTGAGCAAGAAGGGGACGCGAAAGAAGAGCATCTGAACGCCAAATAGCGAGAGCACTCCGCCGGCTAAAACCATCCCAGCAATCTTGGCTGGAGGAGATACATCTCGAAGGTCGTCGAGCGCTCCAACTGAGAACATCACTGCGGCAGCGAGCATTACGCCTAAAGGCTCTGAAGAACCGTTGAACATCTCATGGAACTGGGGGATCTGGGATGCAACCGCCATAGCGACCACGAAACCCATGAACATTCCCGCTCCGCCGAGCGAGACCATCGGGCGCGTGTGTACGCCGTGAGGGTTCGGAGGGACTACTGCGCCAGCGCGAATGGCGAGGCGACGCACGAACGGCATAACCGCGAGCGTTACTCCAAGTGCTACGAGAAACGCGACCGCGTAACCCCCCACAGTTCGGCGTCAGTCGTAGAGGCCGGGGTACGGCACGAAGTTGGCACAGAGCGAATTCACACGTGACAAAACTGAAGAGCGCACCTGCTCGTCCTCTGGAGACCTCAGGACCTCCCCGATCATCGCAGCAATCACGGCCATCTCAGACTCAGTCATACCTGTAGTTGTGACTGACGCTGTTCCGAGCCGGATTCCACTCGTGACGAATGGCTTCTCTGGATCGTTCGGGATTGCGTTCTTGTTGCAGACAATTCCGGCGGCGTCGAGAGCGATCTGAGCAACCTTGCCATTGACTCCAAAAGGACGTAGGTCAACTAGCACCATGTGATTATCTGTACCACCGGAGACGATTCTGAATCCCTCTGCGATTAGGCCATCTGAGAGAGCGCGAGCATTACGCACGATCTGCGCTGCATACTCCCTGAATTCTGGGCGTTGAGCCTCTGCGAAGGCAACCGCCTTTGCAGCGACTGCGTGCATAAGCGGGCCGCCCTGCAGACCGGGGAATATTGCCTTGTCTATAGCCGCGGCGTGCTCTGCGCGACTCAAGATGCAGCCTGCACGCGGTCCGCGCAGAGTTTTGTGGGTAGTAAAGGTAACGACATCTGCATACGGAACTGGGGAGGGGTGCGCTCCACCTGCGATGAGCCCAGCGATGTGGGCTGCGTCGACCATTAGTAGCGCTCCGACCTCGTCAGCGATTGATCTGAACTCAGCGAAATCAATTGCGCGCGGATAGGCAGTCGCACCCGCAATGATTAACTTGGGCTGCTCTGCCACCGCTAGAGCGCGGACAGCTGCATAATCAATTCGCTCAGTCTCTGGATCAACCCCGTAAGCCACGAAGTTATAGAGATGGCCGCTGAAGTTGACCGGAGAACCGTGGGTTAAGTGCCCGCCCTGATCAAGACGCAGACCCATTACCTTGTCGCCAGGGTTGAGCAGAGCAAAGTACACGGCCATATTTGCATTGGCGCCGGAGTGCGGCTGCACATTTGCATGCTCTGCTCCGAACAAAGCTTTTACTCGCTCGCGAGCTAACTCCTCGGCCTCATCAACAACAGCGTTTCCGCCGTAATAACGTTTACCCGGGTAACCCTCGGAGTATTTATTCGTAAGTACCGAGCCCTGCATCGCCATTACCGCTGGAGACGTGAAGTTCTCGGAGGCAATCATCTGGAGTGTCGAATTTTGGCGATGAACTTCGCGCTTGAGAATCGCGGCGAGCGCAGGGTCGGATGCTTGTAGAGCAGAGAACGCAGGGTCGGTCATTTCGCAGTCCTTATGAAGTTGAGATTTATTTAGATAGAACAGTATTCAGGTAGAGCATTTAGTTCGATTCGAGTTCGGTAATTTTGGCCACGCGTGCCGCATGACGACCGCCTGAGAAAGTCGCAGTTAAGAAAGCGCGCACAGCGTCCTCAGCTGTCTGCTCGCCGATGAAGCGAGCTCCGAGTGAGCAGATGTTTGCATCGTTATGCTCAACCGCTAGGCGAGCGGAGGTTGCATCGTGCGCCACTGCGCAGCGAACTCCATTGATCTTGTTCGCTGCAATCGCAATACCGTTGCCACTTCCACAGATCAAGACTCCGCGATCAGCATCTCCGTTGGCTACAGCCCGCCCAACCAATGCACCAAGATCGGGGTAGTCGACTGACTCAGAGGAGTCGGTCCCTAGGTCAGTTACATCAAAGCCATCCGCCTCTGAGAGGGCTACTAGGTGCTGTTTGAGCGCAAAACCCGCATGGTCGGAACCGAAGGCGACCCTCATGATGGGTCTCGATCTTGACTCAATTGGAGCTTGAGCATTTCTCCTCTAGAGGGCATCGCTTCACTCTAACGCCGAGGCGCCGTTGGGAACGTGCCGCTAGCGCGCCCCTGCATCTCGATATGCGGTCATCAGCCCCTCAAGGTGGCCTGCCCAATCGAGGGGGGCTAGCTCCGGGGGCGCGGTGTAATCCGCTGGGGCAGCTGCAAACATGCGCAGGCGGTCTGCGAGCGCCTCCACGTCTCTAGACGGGAAGAGCAAGGCCGATGCCTTAGGGCTGATCAACTCTGGAATCCCTCCAGCCTCAGCACCAATTACAGGAATTCCACGCGCACGAGCCTCATTGAGCACGATAGGAGCAGGGTCGCTCCACTCGGAGGGCACTACGAGGCAGTCAATCTCATTGAAGAACTGCTCCTTTGTATCGCCTCCAACCCAGCCGAGTGCCTCTACGCCATCACTACTAAGAGCAGCA
>JBAWWI010000064.1:0-11323 GCA_037146835.1 Actinomycetes bacterium
CACCTTGCTTGTTTGCCCGGTCGTCACTGCTGTTCTATTGGTAGAGCGAAACGTGCTGAGCGAGTGTGGCTGGGCAATAATCTGAGCTGCTGTTGCCCGAGGATTGAAGGCCTGTCAACGAGTTGGGGACGTAAAAACACAGTCCTGTTTCACGGTTAGCAGTGTTTTCGTTGTCCACGATGATGGCCCCTGTCGATGTTTCAACCTGGGAGTCATAGAAGGCGATTCCGTAGTCGTTGCCGGTGATCAAGTTTCTTTGGATGACAGTGACTCCTGCATCGAAACCGACGGCGATCCCGTCGAGGGCATTATTCGCGATAATCGAATCCTGGATGACGACTCCGCTGATAGTCGATTGCAGCCCCGGTCCGACCGTCGAATAGATGCCAGTTCCGAGTGCTCCGTTTGGGTTTTCGGCCGCTGACCAACCTCGCCCCGAATCGTGGATGTAACTGTTCTTGACTGTGATTCCGCTCATCGTGGAATTATCTGACCAAACAACAATCTCGATGCCCTTAAGAGGAGTGTTGAAAATTTCGCTCGATTCAATCGTTATGTTCCGCACGGTTCCATAGTTCGTGTAGAGCTGCGGCGAGATGCCACTATCGAATACATCGGAGATAATCGAATTGCGGATCGTGACACCGTTCGTACCATTTGATAGTTCGAAACCGTTGCCAAGGTAGAACTGATGCAGAGGGTCTTCATCTTTGAATCGTCCCCCGCAGAATCGGACGTCCATGTTGTCGAAGGTCCAGCCCACCGCGCGGTAGGTCAGAACGCAAGCGAGCGACCCCGCCCGCAGTGCGATCCCATCGAATTCGATGTCGTGCGCACCCACCGTATAGATGTTGTTGTTCTTCCAGCCGGCCTCGATAACGTGTGCGTCGGGCGATGATCCGTCAGCCATGCGGATATAGGCGATTCGATTGCGGTAATCGAATGAGTAGCTGCCAGGGGTCATCCTCGCCCAGATCACCGCTGGATTTGTTGAGTTCCACGCGACGAAGCGCAACGGTTCGCCATCGGCGATGAATACGCCTGCCTTCCATTTCACTGAGGACCGGTAGATCGGGGCCGCGGAGCCCGTTTGGATCCACCGATTGGCTCCGTTCATGCACGAGGCGCTGACGCATTTGGCGCCGGAGATAGTTGGTAAGCCTCCGACGCCATAGCTCCCAAACTTGATCGGAGCGGCAGAAGTCCCTGAGTCGTTGACGGTCAATTGCTCGCGCCACACGTCACCGCGTTTGAACAGGATCTGATCGCCGGGTTGAAATTTGGCTCTGTTGACGCGTGCCAACGTATTCCATGCCAGCGCTGGAGAGGTGCCGGACGCCGTGTTGTGCCCAGCGACGCGGTCGAACTAATAGGTCACGGGTGCGGCCGCCGCTGCCCTGTCCACGCTGCTGAAAGTGGAGACGAACGACATGGCCACTGCCAACCCGATGAGCATCGCATTGGTACTCGTGCATCGACTTGCCATGAATCGCTCCTTGGGTGTTCGTCGAGCGCTACGGGTCGCGAAGTCTGTTATCGCTGGTCGGCTCAGGTGCGCAAGAGCGCTTGGCGATTGGACTGTTTGGCCTGTTCTGACAGGCTACCGAGTGCTTCGGAGGGCGTCAACGTTGAGCGGAGTTCGAGTCGGGCGGACGAAAACTCGCGGCGGACAGCACTGTCGTAGAAGCGCTGATGACGGGCCCCTTGCCATAAGAGCGCCTACGCGAGTTTTAGGAAGAGGCGCTCGACCTCGTTGATTGGGTATCCCTCAGCAGCCGCCTTCTCGGGGTCTTCTAGGCAAGATGCGAGGCCTGATGCGAGCATCCGGAATCCAACTTGCTCGAGGGCCTTCGTCGCTGCTGCTAACTGCGTGACAATGTCGCGGCACTCGCGATCCTCTGCGAGCATATTTTGGATGCCGCGCACCTGGCCCTCAATCCTCCGGAGGCGTTTCCCGAGTTCGCCTTTTACCTCGTCATTGAGTTTCATACTGCTCCTCCATCTTCAGTTCCCTTGATTGCGATTACCTGCACGACGCACCCCACACCTGTATGCCCGCCTCCCTCAATTACCTCGCGCTCAAGCTCTACGCCATAAACAAAATCAAGCGGAGCGAGTTCGCCGCGCAGAGCGTGAAGAGACATGGTCATCTCTGGGGTAGGGGGACCGCCGGTTCCGCGCCCAACCTGTGCAGGCGTATAGGCCTCGAGTAGTAGAACCCCGCCAGGTTTGAGCGCCCCAACAATTCGACGGTGAAGATCCACACGAAGCCTCTCCGGAACGTGCGCAAATATAGAGACGACAGCGCTCCACTCGTTATTTCCTAGATCAAAATCCTCGAGGTCTGCAGTAATTGCATTGACTGTTACGCCGCGCTCATCTGCAAGTTGGCGTGTCTTTGCGGGGCCAACCTCGGTGAGGTCGACGCTAGTTACCCCATGACCATGCTGCGCAATGAATACAGAGTTGCGCCCCTCTCCATCAGCGATGCATAGGACCGGCCCAGCGGGTAAGTCTGAAATGTGCTCGCGTAAGAAGTCGTTCGGCTCCTTGCCGAAGATGTATTCATCGCTTGAGTAGCGCTCCTCCCACATCCTCTGGAATGAGTTGGCTTCACTCACCTTTGGAACCAGCGCTTCTTAGGTTTTGTTATTTCGCCGACTGGTCCATTTCCCTGAGTCGGTTTTGAGGAGCATTGGCATCTCTGCGACTTAGGGACGTCGCCTAAGACCTGCTCGATATGGGCGCCGCATCCTCTCCAGGTGGGGCGACTGCACTTCTTACACGTGGTTGCTCTGCACATACCCCCTAGGGTATCATATGAGTAACCAAACGGAGGCAAATCAGATGATCTTTAAGCAGTATTACTTAGGGTGCCTTTCTCACGCGAGCTACTTGATCGGAGACGAAGAGACCGGAGAGGCTGTGGTTATAGACCCGCAGCGCGATGTCGATGAGTATCTCCTTGATGCCGCAGCGAATGGTCTCGTCATTAAACGCGTCATTGAGACTCACTTTCACGCGGACTTTCTCTCAGGTCATTTAGAGGTTGCAGCGCGCACTGGCGCTGAGATCATTTATGGCGCCGCGGCTGCGGGTCGTGTTGGGTTTCCTATTAAGACCTACTCAAACGGCGAACACATACGGATCGGCGCCCTTGACCTAGAGATACTCGAGACCCCTGGCCACACCCCTGAGTCAATCTGCGTCGTCATTCGCCCCTCAGGGCCGGAATCGGATCCATATGGAGTTCTGACCGGCGACACGCTATTTATTGGCGATGTTGGGCGGCCGGATCTTCTTGCATCCGTTGGGGTGACCGCAGAGGAACTCGCTAGGGACCTCTATCACTCCCTGCACGAAAAGTTAATGACGCTTCCAGATGAGACTCTCGTGTTCCCTGCTCACGGCGCTGGTTCAGCATGCGGGAAAAACCTATCTACAGAGACCGTCTCAACCATCGGTGAGCAACGTGAGAGTAACTACGCGCTTGCGCCGATGGTTATCGAAGATTTTGTGGATGTGGTTACACAGGGCCAGACACCGGCTCCGCTGTATTTTGCATTTGCTGCCAACAAGAACCGAGAGTCGCGAGCCCTGCTCGATGAAGGTTCCGTCATACCGGCGATGGATCTTGAAGAACTACTCAAGCATCAACGCGGTGGGGCGGTAGTAATTGACGCGCGTGACGACCTTGCATTCGCTCAGGGGCACCTAAAGGGATCAATAAACATCGGGTTAACCGGCCGCTTCGCAGAGTATGCGGGGCAGGTAATGGCACCGGGGACCCCAATTATTTTGATCACCGATCCTGGGTCGGAGGATGAGGCCAAGATGCGCCTTGCTCGCATCGGCTTCGACCACGTGCTCGGCGCTCTCACGAATCCAATTGAGGTTCTACTCGCTAATCCAGACGCGGTTGAGCGACTCTCGAGGCTCTCGACGCAAGAGTTAGCAGAGAGCATGAAATCCGTCGCCGGTCTTGTGTTGATCGATGTTAGAAACGTAAATGAAGTTGCGCTTGGTTCGATCCCAGGCGCCTTGAAGATAAGTCTCTCTACGCTCCTTGGTGCTGTTGAGTCGCTCGATCGATCTGCGCCAACCGTGGTGTTCTGCGCAGGTGGTTATAGATCTGCGATTGCATCGAGCGTCTTGAGGTCACATGGCTTTAGTGATGTATCGGATCTCATCGGTGGCTACGCGGCATGGGGAGCCGCAAATGCCCCCGCCGCGCTGCCTGCAATAACTGTTGGTGAGGTTGCTGAGAAGCATGACTCGGTTTTACTTGACGTGCGTGAGGATGACGAGTGGGGTGCGGGGCATGCGCCGAAAGCTCTTCACATAGCGATGCAGAGCATTGCGGAGCATGTTGGAGAACTCGATCGTGACCGTCAGGTCATCTGTGTATGCAGGTCGGGGAGTCGCTCTGCGCGAGTCACCGCATGGTTGATCGCTGAGGGTTTTGATGCAATCAACATGACTGGCGGCATGCAGGCATGGGAAGCCGAAGGGAAGAGCGTTGTAGATCAGGACGGGCTTCGCGGCGTTGTGATCTAACCGCGCAGTTGCGACGCAGAGTCGTCAAATCAGTTGCAAGGGTTGTCTTCGTGTCGAATTTGATCGGTCAGGAGCACGAAATGAACGTTGTTTCCGCTGAGGTACCGCATGCATGTAGTTAAGACTCTCGGGGTAGTGGGACAAACCCCTCGCCGCCGAGTTCTATGTGTTCTCGAATAATCGCTCGAATGGTCGCCTCTTGGAGCATTAATTCAAACAAGATCCTCAAGTATTCCCATTCATGGAGAGTTCTCTGGTTGGATATTCAAATCACTCTTCATAAGGGGCTCAGGTGACGCACACAGAACCCGAACCGATCACGATCGAACCTACCGTCGAGGTAACGCGACCGGTCATGCTCCAGGGTTGGTACAACCTCACCGCACTGCATTGGCAGTATGAGCCCTCAGTTATCCAAGCGCTCCTGCCAAGTGGTTTTACTGTTGACACGTTTGATGACGCTGCATGGGTTGGCTTGATTCCATTTCACATGCGGCGAATTCGAGTGCCGAGGACACCCGCCCTTGGACCGCTCTCGACCTTCCCTGAGACCAATGTGCGCACTTATATTCGCGATGAAAACGGCAGGAGGGGAGTGTGGTTTTTCAGTCTTGACGTATCGCGAATTCTCCCAGCACTAGTGGCAAGAGTTACTTATGGTCTTCCGTACTGCTGGTCGTCAATGACGATGAGTGAACAAGCCGATGGAGACACGCAGATTCGTTCTTATACGTCGCGTCGAAAATGGCCGCGTGGTGAAGCAACGAGTTCGGTAACTGTGCGCGTCGGGAGAGAACTCTTAACGAGTGAACTTACGGAGCTTGATCATTTTCTAACTGCACGCTGGGCTCTTGGATCGGCATTTGGATCGCGCAGACTCTGGGCCAACATCCACCACGCCGCTTGGCCTCTGCACGTTGCCGAGGTACTTCACTGTGACGAGTCTCTTCTGAGCGCCGCAGGATTGCCACTACCGACCGGAACGCCGATTGCTCGGTGGTCCCCGGGTGTCGATGTTCGAATCGCTATGCCTCGAGTCGCCGGTAAAATCAACGGTTAAGGCAATAGCGCATATCTGGTTCATATGCAGTTCTTATGCAGTTCATATGAGGCGTGGTGTTTGGCGCATGACCAGGCCTCAAATCGATCTGAGGCCGGGCCTGCACCGGTTGTAACCGACTGATGCCAGTCGTTATTCCGGGCCTCTTTCGAGCCCTCACTAGATAGCGGGGGTCAAACTCGCTCGTAATCGTCCAGCCACTGGGCTATTCGGCCCATCTTTAGGGGCAGAATAATCACATATCGACAAAATTAGGAGTGGCGCTACGCTCCTTTGCGTGGCAGACTGTGCGCATTGAGTGGCGGCCTATGCCGTCACTTTTTACAGAATTAATGGTTCCTATCGGGCCTAAGTGGTGGAGGGCTGGCCGTCGGCCGGCTCACCTAAATGCACGTGTCAGTTCCAGACCAGTTTCAGAGAAAAAGTCGCGAAAGGCAAGAACGAATGAGCAGATTCAACCGAGCACTCGCAGCGACCGCTGTTGTATCCCTCCTCGGCCTCGTGGCTTCTGTGGCTCCAGCGCAGTCGATCTCTAGCCCCGGCGAGCGCTGGTCCGGGAAGTCCGCAATTAGCCACCTCGGTTCGAGGCTCGCAACCGTTGCCTCTCGCAGCGGAATGAGTGAGGCCAAACTGCGAGGCGAGTTCGCGAGCGACAAGACCCTACGCGTTGATGCAAACGATCGTCTCCTTTACATGGATCCGCCCGTTCCGCAATCCGCTGCCCTTCCAGCCAAGTCGAGCACGCTTGATCCAACATACCCAGACGCCAATACCTTCTTGCTCCATAGCCTCCCCGGTGCGACCCGCCTTATCTATCTCGACTTCAACGGGCAGACTCTCTCGGGTACCGCATGGAATGCGAGCACCGGTGGAGACTGCTATGCCGATCCGTACTCTGTAGATGCTGATGGCACAACCTTTACATCGACTGAGCTGGGAAATATCCAGAGTGTCTGGCGTCGAGTATCCGAGGACTACGCGCCCTTTAACGTTGACGTAACGACCGAAGAACCAACTGCAGCCAATCTCTCGCGCGACTCCGCCGCTGATGTGAACTATGGAGCTCGGGCTGTAATTACCAAGAGCAGCTCAAACTGCGCTAATGGCTCCACTCTCTACGCATCAGTATGCGCAACGGGCTGCGGTGGAATCGCTTATGTCGGCGTCTACGGCCTTACTGGAGCTAGTCACGACACCTACCAGCCTGCGTTGATCTTTCAGAATGGCGTAACCGATAACCCTAAGTATGTAGCCGAAGCGACTGCCCATGAAGTTGGGCACAACGTAGGGCTGAGTCATGATGGCACCGCTACCGCCGGCTACTACCAAGGCCAGGGGAGCTGGGCGCCGATCATGGGCGCTAGTTACTACGTTCCAATTACTCAGTGGAGCAAGGGCGAGTACACCAGCGCTAATAACAAGGAAGACGATTTCACGGTAATGGGCACTAATGGCTTGCCCCTGAAAACCGATGATTACGGAAACACAGACGCAACAGCAACCTTTGTATCCGCCGCTCCAGCAACCATTGATGGAGTTATAAGTACCGCTACAGATGTCGACGTGTTTAGTTTTAATGTTGCAGCAGGTCTTACTACCTTCTCCGCTACGCCGTCACCCACGAGCCCTGATCTTGATATCAAACTCACTCTCAAGAACAGTGTTGGCACGGTTGTGGCGACAGACGATCCGATCTCGGGTACGACTAATGGCGATGTTGCATTTGGTATGTCTGCATCTATTACCCAGACACTTGTCGCTGGGCTCTACACGCTCACTGTTGACGGAGTTGGTGCAGGTACTGCAGCATCGACTGGTTACTCCGATTATGGAAGCGTTGGTAATTACAGAGTTACTGCTACTTACTCACAGACAGTCAACCTCGCACCTACCGCACGCGTAACCGCAACGCCCACCTCCGGTTTCTCGCCCCTTGTCGTTGCATTTGATGGCTCAACCTCTAGCGATCCTGAGGCCGGAGCGCTTACATATGCCTGGACCTTCGGTACTGGTACCACTACCTCAACACTTGCGAAGCCCTCATTTACATACACAACAGCCGGCACATTTACTGCGACGTTGACGGTAAAGGACCCGCTGGGCCAGACCTCGGTTGCGACTATTCCGATAACGGTTACTTCAAACCTTGCGCCTACAGCACGTGTAACCGCAACACCGACCGCTGGGACCTTTCCATTGGTAGTTGCTTTTAACGGAGCAACCTCGACAGACCCTGAGGCTGGAGCGCTTACATATGCCTGGACCTTCGGTACAGGAACCACTACCTCGACACTTGTCAACCCGTCGTTTACATACACAGCCGCTGGAACATTTACGGCCACTCTTTATGTGACGGATCCTCTTGGACTCAAGTCGGCTGCTGCGACGATAAAGATCGTTGTCACAAAGCCGATGGATATATCTGCCTTTACTGTCACTGGTGTTAAAGGAACTACAACGAGCACAGCGACCGCGACGATCACTGTGAAGGATGCAACCGGCGCTGCTATTTCCGGAGCATCAGTAGTTGGAAGTTGGTATAAGGGAACGACCCTGCTCTCCTCGAAGACCCAGAAGACAGCCACCACTGGTATCGCTACCTCGAGTTCGGGTGCAACTGCTGCAGTTAACGGAACCACGCTCAAGTTCTGTGTAACAGCAATAACGCTCACCGGTGCAACTTGGAATCCAGCGATCTACGCTCCAACAACCGCAACCGACTGCATGCTCTGGACAGTACCTTAAATAGAGCAGTCCCTTAAATAGAGCAGTCCCTTAAATAGAGCTGTCCCTTAAATGCAGCGCGATCGCAAGTGGCAAGTAGCTCAAAGACCCGCTCGAGCTAGAGCATAAGAAGGGGCGCCACCTTCCGGTGACGCCCCTCTCTAATTCGGTTTGCTAACTGAGAACTAAAGCGGTATTAAGCCTTAGCGCCTTTGGCTCTAGAGAATGCTGCAACTCCGGTTACAAGTGCAAGCCCGGCAACGACTACAGCAATGATGCCAAGAACGTTGGAGTCATTATCTGAAGTGCTGCTTGCTGCTTCCTTGGTATCGCCCCCGTGTGCATCTCCTGAGCTGGCGGTGAGCTCAAGTGTTGGTGCTGGCTTCTCGGGCTCTTTTCCGCTGGCGGGTGTGGGCTCAATCCAGCGCACGATCTCGCCGTTTTCGTAGGTCTGAATCGCTTTAAACTCAAGCATGTCAGTGTCAGTTGGTAGAGGCCCTGCCGAGATTAAGAATTGCTGAAACTGCCCTGGCCCAATTTTTCCTCCGGTCCAAGTAATTGATGACACGACTTCAGATATCTTGCCGCCCTCTGCTTCGAGAGGAGTGGTGAGGGTTGTCTTCTCTACGGTGGCGGTCCATCCGGGTACCGGCTGAACACTCACATACGCGATTGGGTGATCTGCAGGGAACACGACCTGTACCTGCGAGGTTGAGGCTTCGCGCTCATTAGGAACCTGTACAGCGAATGTTGCGAACCCACCTTGCTCTGCCGTCGCGGGGTTGATTGAGACATGTGCCCATGCTGGGCCTGCCGAGATAATCGAGACAGCAGCGATCGCTGTAACGGATATGAAACGGGAAATCTGATGACGCACAGAGGATCCTTTCGTGGAGTAATGGGCGTGAATCGGCTTAAGCCGTTCGTTCTACCTGTCGTGCGGACCCCCCTGGGAGTTCCCCGCAGCCGAGAATCCTCAAAAGTAAACCCCTCCACGTGTGGAGGGCTCCGTTTAGAGGTCTGGAGACGGCTGGACTCGCACGATTCGCGGGCGATCTTGGTCGAGCACCGGAGGAACTGGGCCTGACTGGGTATTACCTTTCGTCTCGGTTCGTGCCCAGATAGGGCGAGCGGCGAGGAGCCATACCAAGACCATTCCTAGTATCTCAAGCCCATGTTGAGCCTCTTTCAACGCTAAGGCATCTCCCCGGTGTACATCAGCAATCGCGCCGCCGAGCATTGCCAGAGCGAGTGCGACGGTCATTGGGACAAAGGCCCTCGCTTTTGCCGGTCTGAGGGCAACCACGAGTAGGCCTACCGCGTACGCGCAGACGAAGGCCCCAAGGTGGCGGGTTATGTGAGCATGGTGTTGTTGCTCGCCCGGGCTATGACCGAGAAAGAGGTCTGGAATCGCGATAAATAACTCAGCGACTGCAACCGCTGCCAGCGCAATCCGAAGTATTGCCTTCACAGAGCCACGGTCTCGGCGTGCTGCCTCAACGGTTACCCGTGTGGCGAGATTGGGGAGGCTCTCCATATTTCTCCTGTCGTGCGGCGTAGTAGGAAAGTTCCGGAAAAAATTTCTAGTGGCTACAGACTATGGTGTGAAAATTATGATTGCTGACCCGCTCGGCGAACTCGTCGATGCAGCAAGGCATGGCGACGGACCAGCTATCAACGCATTGGTTCTCGAGACTCAAGTAGAGGTCTTGCGCTTATGCGCCCACCTCGGATCACAGGATGATGCAGAGGATCTTGCTCAGGATGCATACCTTCGAGCCTTCGACTCGCTTCACAAATTCCGAGGGGAATCCCAATTTAGGTCTTGGCTCCTAGCAATTGCTAGGAATGTATGCGCAGATTATGTAAGAACTCGAGTGCGCCATAGACGTATTGATGCCTTGCGGGTTCCAGTCCCAGAGTCGGCGGTCTCTCTCGCTGGAGAGGTGGAGTGGAGCAACCTCCTCGATCAGCTCGACGACGATCAGCGGATTGCGTTTGTGCTTACGGCGCTGATGGGTATGGAGTATTCGCAGGCAGCTGAGATATGTAATTGCCCAGTTGGGACTATTAGGTCTCGGGTTTCTCGTGCTCGTGCACACCTTTTGGTGCTGCATAGAGGAGCAGAGAGCGCTTAGCCTCCCTCGGCCGAGCGTATGGCTCTTGCTGTTTCTTCGGAGGTATCCGCCTCTGCTACCTCGACCCCGTCGGGGATCTCAAGGTGTAATTCGGTAGCGCCGTCGAGGCGTAGTCGGCCGCTGAGCATCGAGATGCCTGTTACATGGCCGCCGATGCTTCGATCCTCTGAGATGAAATGAAGATGGTACCCAGCTACCTCGATGCCCTGAGCCTCTGGTGGAAAACGAAAGCCGAGGAGCGTTCCCTCGATGCTCGTGCCGGGCTCTGCGATTACCTGCCACTCGCTCTGGTGGTCAACGACTTCGCTTAGAGGTGGATATGGCTCACTCTGCCCTGGCACGCTGCGCAGATCGATCTCGCTGAATACCCCATCAACGCGCACCGCAAGTATGGGTGCTGGGCCTAGGTCCTGCGCATGCTCGGATGCGATTCGATCAATCTTGGAGATCAGGGAGGGGAGTGACCCAGACGCGCCTATTAGTTCATCGACGTGTGGAGCAAACCTGCATACAACTGCGAATGGTGTACGCATAGAGCCTGCAGGCATGCGAACAACTCCATCGGCGGTCACTTGAAAGCATTTACCGTCGAGGATTATCAACTCACCGTCGAGGCCTTGAACTGTTCCAAGGCCGAAGTCTCCATGTGCAGTGAGTTCATCGAGTGTGAGATCGCCAGCGAACGAGCCTCTTAGCAGGGCGTCAATTGAGGAAGTTTGAAACGCGGCATGCTCTTCGAAGCCGGCTGCTTCGTCGCCGCTCGAGCCGGAGCTGGCGACAAAATCATCATGCGTGTGCCTCGTCACATGCATCCGTGCTGCATGCGCCAAGTGGGCATCGATTA
>JBAWWI010000065.1:0-11287 GCA_037146835.1 Actinomycetes bacterium
TCGAATGTATCTCTACCGACGCGCCCGGACTGTACGCCTAGAGAGCCGAGGGCAACCTGACAGAATCCATGGATAGTTGTGATTGTTGCGGAGTCGAAGTTTGCAATAGCCGCTTCAAGGCGCTCGAGAGCGACCTCCCGCCCAACCTCAGGTTCGATATTGCCCGATGCGATCTCGTCGCGCCATGAGACGATTGCATCGCGTGTGCGATTTCTGAGCTCAGCAGCAGCGGCACGCGTATAGGTGACAATTAGGAATCGATCGATCTTCACATCGTGCTCAATAATCTGGCGCGCCACGATATGGGTAAGCGTGTAGGTCTTGCCGGTTCCAGCACTGGCCTCGAGCGCAGCTAGGCCTGCTGGTAGAGCGTCATGTTTTACATCGAAGGTTGAGCTCATTGCTATGCCTCCACTTGCGGCTTGAACTCTGTGATGCGCGCAGTGCTCGTGAACGCAGATCGGAGGTTGAGAACATAGGCGAGCGCTGCGCTAATAGTTGGGCCTGCTTGGGCTCCATCTAGAGCGGTCGCCGCTCCATTGATTAAGGCTGCTTCGTCACTTGTGAGGAGCGTCTCACCGAGGGTATCTAGGGTTGAGCCACTAAAGAACCACTGTGTTGATGCGCGGTTTAGATCATTCTTCAGCTCTGTCTCGAACTCGGTTCCTAGCGTTTTCCTGTCGGCCTTCCCCAATCCTCTGGGGCCGATCTTGCCGAGTGCCTCTGTGGTACTCGATCGAGGGAAGAGTGCTATCGGCATCATGCGGGCTGCAGAACGCAGAGCTAGAGCGTGCCTGATTACGTCGCTCTCTGTTCCAGGGACGAGCTTGATCTCTCTGCAGTGAGGGTAAAAGTTTTTGACTTTGTTCTTTGTCTGCAAGACCTTTCCTGCGACCAACGCGGACCAATGCCTCGAAGGATCATGAAGGTTGAGAAGTGCGAGAGTGATCCACGGCTCGATGAGGTGGCGCGCCTGCAATTTTGAGCTGAAGATTCGCAGCACTGAGTCTCCGATTACATCTATCTCAGCCTGAATTAGCGATCCGCCAACCTCGAGCGAGACCTCAATGCGCTCAGTTGGAGTCAAAATCCCGCCCGCCACGTTGATGAGTCCCAGAACATCGGCGATCAACGCGTCAATAGCGGCGTCACCGAGAAGCCCAGGGGGGAGGCTCTCTCGTCTCTGAACTCCAATGCGCCAATCGAGGATCTCTCCTCCGGCCTCTATGTGGGCGATGAGATCGCTTGCGAGTATCGACTCCTGCAGGTTGCTTATCTCAAGGTCGACCTCCTCGTCTCGACTCCCCACCTCGATGGGTAGAGCTGCATCTAGGCCATCGCGTAGGTATAGGTCGTGAGGCGAGCGGTATGGCGCCGTTAGGTCTCGAATGGTCAGCAGTTCTTTCTCTGCGCGCATGACTGCGCTATTAGGTGTGGTTTCGAGTTGAGCTCGGGTTGCCTCGAACCACTGATTTCCGCTGGGGTCATATGTGGAGTCATCTGCGAGGCGGCGTCGGTGCATAATTTTTGCACCGACTGATGGATCAACCTCTGGGCCACCATCAACGAGAAGAGATGGGATTGCCTCGCCTAACTCAACAATTACAACCGGAATGCCTAGGTCGCGACTTGTCACTATGTCCCAGCCACTTGTTGTGATGATGAGTTCCCCGGGGCTAATCGTGACTTGCGTTGCTCCGGCCTCTTTTGACTCTGCAGTAACGCGATGGGTTGCGAGTATCGCATCAAGTATCGCTAGCCGTGTCTCCTCGGAGCGCTCTGCCTCCCAGTCGCGATGTGCGCGGGTTGCAATGAGGATGTCGTCACCAGATGCAGCAGATGAGCGAGTGGTGTCATCATCAAGCCCGACAATGGCTGTGACCGCATGAGGGACTGCGCGTCTGGCACGCAATCCGCCGATCGTTATTGCATCAAAGCGATTGCGTGCTGATCCAGATTGTTCATCGAGGTTGCTTCCGACATAACCACGAAACTCAGATATCGCAATTGGGCGCTTGATCTGATCAGCTACGCCCTCTAACTGCGAGACCAATCTGCGGAGTGCATTAATATCTGGGCGAGTATCAGTGTTGTCGTCAATAAAGACCTCAAGTATTGAGTTGAGACTCGATGCCCACTCGCTAAGTGATAGCGGCTTGTTGAGCCGGTCGGCGAAGTCTCTCAATTTCTCCACGAACGAAGCAAGAGCCCCAACTACCTCAAACTCCGAACCCGCTATGTCGTCAAATGGAACAATGGGTTCACTCGGTAACCCCGGCAGAGCGGCCTCGATCCCCGTTGGATTCTGGATCAGGATGCCTGCGAGCAGGCGGTCGATTGCGGGGCCCCATGTACCGACATCAAGGCTCGAGTCGTAACGCCACTTAGATGAACGATGCTCTCCATCGAGGCCCCAGCGCACATCGAGACCATCAATTACCCAGTCCGAGCATCGATCTAATGCATCCTCAGAGATTTGAAACTTGGCTGCTACCGGTGGGAGGCGTAGTACTGCGAGAACCTCTGATGCTCGACAGCGCCCAGCGCAGAGCCCGAGAATTCCGTCTACAGCACGTGCAGTATCAGAGGTCATGGCCGGGACGCGATCGGCTAGTCGAACAGGGAGCGAACGCTTCTCTTGCTGAGTATTGCCGAGGAGCGGTGCGCCAAGTATCGGCGTAGCCAGAGATGAATTTCGATTGAGCGACGGAACGAGAACAGTTACATCGCGCGCATTGAGACCGATGTCGCTAGCGAGCTCGTCGAGGATGGCGTCTCGCGCAGCATCAAACTCGCGAGCGGCACCGAAGCAGATATGAAGCGATGCATTCGGTAAAACGCATGCGTCAACAGGGCGAGTAGCGCTTGGAGCGAAATGATGGAGTGCGGCAATAGCCGGTGCCGCCCATCGCTCAAGTGTTGCGGGTAGTGCCCCAGGCACTAGGAGAAATGCGTGAACCTCAATCTCTTGAGCCAGCGCGTGTACTAACTCGGCCTGTGCGCCTACCGGGGGGCCAGCACCAAATAGCGCGATGCGATTGGGGAGGTCGCGCTCCTTGGTCTCTTGTGTCTCCGCGAACTTCTGTGTCGCTTTAAAGATTTCGTACTGCCAAAGGAAGCGTGGGTCTAGCTCTGCGCCTGCTTCATCATCTAGAGCATCACCGTTCTGC
Organism: Actinomycetes bacterium; assembly: GCA_037146835.1. Lineage (GTDB taxonomy): Bacteria > Actinomycetota > Acidimicrobiia > IMCC26256 > IMCC26256 > IMCC26256. Next base: position 3,171 of record JBAWWI010000065.1, read on the forward strand.
CAAGCTCTAAGCATCCCCGGTCGATAAGAGCCATATCGATCGAATAGATCTGCGATATGGCGCGCAACCGCAAGTGGGCGATCTCGCAGGCGCTGGGCTAGGCCGCAGCGCTCCGCGAGCGCCTCATCCTCGAGGGCTCTAAGTATCAGCCAAGTAGTTTCATCGACACCCCAAGGCATAGCGCTACGGATACCGGCTCGGGCTCGTAATTTGCCGGTAAAAGCGAACTCGATATTCGCACTGATCCCATGAGTGTCTCGGATAGCGGCATCGAGATGCTCGGCCATACCAATATTTGGAACCACAACTAGTTGAGACTCGAAGGGATCCTCGGGGCGAAGCGATACCCACTCAAGAAAATCTGGCAAGAGCTCAGCAGAGGTTGAGGAGACTGTTGTAACTAGCGCCACGAGAAAACCCCACACGCGGGTCTAGATGAGGCTCTCTCATCCGCTATTTGCCTCGTAACCGCCGCGCTGCTCATAACCCCAAGATAGGTCAGGGGTGGGACACGCTGCATTTGGGGATTGAGGCCTCGGCCGCTAGGCGGATCTAGGAGACGTTACGAGACGTTGCGGAGCAGTGCCTCATTTGGATTCTCGGGCAACGAGGTGAGCGGGGTCGCGATCTCTGAGACCGTTGGGCCGTGAACCTCGGCAAGTGGCGCAAGCGCTGCAAGGTCGAAGCCGTAGAGTGCCGCGGCGTTCTCACCCAATATTTGGCGCATGCGCTCTGGGCTCTCATCGGACCAGACCTGGCGCAGGTGCTCTCGAGTAAACGGCCCGGTTCCCTCATCGTGCGGGTAATCAGATCCCCACATGACGCGATCCATACCGATTGACTTCATCGCAAGCGCGTCCATGAGCTGCGGTGGGCTTACTGCAACCCAGCAGTTTTGGTTGAAGTACTCGGTAGCGGAGCGGGGAAGGATGCTCTCCGGTCCGTAGACCATCTCGCCGGTACGCCCTGTCGCGCGAATCTGAGCAAGTAGCGAGTCGTATCTCTCGAGCATTGGCTCAATCCAAGCGCAGCCCATCTCAGCCATAACAAACTTGAGTTTGGGGAATCGGTCGAAGACCCCCGAGAGAAGAAGTTGAGAGAACGGACGCTGCGAGTAGAAGGAGACCTCAGTGATGAACAGAAGCGCGCTCGCTGGGTAACGACCAAAATCGGGGAGACCGGTTCCTCCATGAGAGTTGACCGGAATTCCCAACTCTTCGCACTCGCGCCAGAACGGATCGAGCGCTGGGTCGTAAAGGGGTGGAACGTATTTGCAGTCTGGTGGTGGCGAAGCGATTAGAACTCCACCGCGGAGTCCGTGCTCGGCGATCCATCGAACATCTTCAATCGCGTCATCAACGTTGTTTAGAAATACCTGACCGATGCCAGCGCGCTGCTCAGGAAAGCGCGAGCAGAAATCAGCGAGCCAACGGTTGTGTGCCTGTAGCCCGGCGCGACGGTGCTCGTACTCCTCGGGCTTTGGTGGCTTCGCAAATAGAACGAACGATGGGAAGAACGGAGGAACTGTATTCGGGTAGATGACCTCTGCAACTTGACCATCTGCATAGAGGTCACCGTTGCGGCGATCGTCATCCCAGTTGCGCACGCGCCCGCCATCTTGGAGATCGCGAAATGGGTTCTTGTACTTGTTGCGCCACGCATCAAAATCATCGAGGTACGCGGGGTCTAGGTACTCGCGATAAGTCTCATGGTTAGCGCCTGCATGGCAGTCGGCCGAGATGATCGTGTAGTGGTCTGTGATGGCTGAGGTCATGGACGAGAATCTAACGCAGAGCGGGGACTAAACAGCGAGCCGATGGGGGTAGAGGGCCTGAGTTGCACGATTTGAGGAGTTGGTCCCAAAATGTTCGCGAGACACTAAGCGGAGCTCTAATTGTCCTTGAGCTATCGACTAATTACGCGATAACCCCGTCGGCGCGCAGAGCGTCAAGAGCGGCCTTGTCGAGCCCAAGAATCTCTGAGAGGACAGAGTCTGTGTGCTGACCCAAGGAGGGTGGAGGAGTCTCCGGGCCCTCGGCAACTCCACTCATCTTGACCGGGTTGCCAGGTGTGATTACTGGTTGGGCTACTCCATCTGGGCGAGGGATCTCAACGAGCATTCCGCGTGCAGCTACGTGGGGATCGGTTACGACCTCTTCGTCGGTGAAGCACGGCCCTGCGGCGACTCCAGCACTCCCTAAAGCGGAGCAGGCCTCGGCCCGAGTGAGGGTCGATGCCCAATCCTCAATAGCGGGGCGTAGCCATTCGTCGAGGTGATCGATCCAGCCTTGGCGTGTTGCAAATTTGGGGTCATCAACGAACTCTGGGTGGCCAATAGTCTCGACGAGTTTCGCAAAGTGAGCCTCGCGCCCAACCTGGATAATGAACCATCCATCGCTTGCTCTAAAGCCATGAATGATGAGCGGTCCAAGATCTCCACCGCGAAGTCCCATTGACCAGAAGTTTGTAACAATGTCGGTCATCGCAACCATCGCGTCGTACATAGCAATGTCAACGTACTGACCCTTGCCGGTTGCATCGCGGTGGCGTAACGCAGCGAGGATTCCAATGGTTGCAAATAATGCTGCGCTTATGTCTCCGAGCGCGCCTACTGGTGCAACGTTCGGGTGCGCATCTCCGTACTGCTTCATGTCGTAGATCCCCGACATAGCCTCCACTACTGGTGCAAAGGCTGGCCAAGTTGAGTAAGGAGTCTCCTCGGTGTTGCCGAACCCTGAGACCGATACGTAAATGGCCGCGGGGTTTACTGCCGCTATGTCTTCGTAACCAAGTCCGAGTCGACCCATTGTGCCGGCCTTGGAGTTCTCGGCGATGATGTCAAAGTGCGGTGCTAGGGCGAGCACTAGGTCGCGCCCGCGTGGGTCTTTTAGATTGATAACGAGACTGCGCTTATCTAGGTTGTTGCGCAGAAAGGTCGCGCCGGTCTTGGTCCCGTCTTCATTGGTCCATGCCGGCATCGAGCCTCGACCTGAGTCGCCTAAGCCTGGCGGCTCAACCTTGACCACATCGGCCCCGAGACGGGCGAGTAACTGAGTGGCATAAGGCAGTGCCTGCATCTGTTCGAGGGCTAGCACCCTCACACCATCAAGGGGCTTGCCGTTGCCTAGGGCACCTTCGTTGCGTATATCTCCAAGTTGCACGTTGAAGAGGATAGATGGAGGGGAGAGTGCGGTACCGTCTCACGATGCGCGGAATTATTTCTTGGGGTGCCTATCTACCATTTCGGCGGCTTGACCGCACCACAATTGCCTCGGTTGCCGGCTCAGGCGGTGGCAAAGGAACCCGAACCGTCGCAAGTTACGACGAGGACACAACCACACTTGGGGTCGAGGCGGCGCGCATTGCCCTGCGGGACTGTCCGGATGCCCCCCCGCTCTCTCTCTGGTTCGCAACCGCAGAGCCTGCCTACCTTGACAAGACAAATGCCACCGCTATCCACGCCGCGCTTCGCCTTGATTCTCCTGTGCCGGCCTATGACGCTCTGGGCTCCATACGCTCCGCTCTCGGAGCACTACGCGCTGCGCTGGATTCTTCCTCAACTTCATTGGTTGTAACAGCGGACCGCAGAGGGAGCCTCCCGGGCAGCCCCGATGAATCTGCTGGCGGCGATGGTGCGTCTTCAGTATTGATCGGTGACGATGCAGGCGATGCACCTGTGCTCGCAGAGATTGTTGCGTGGGAGTCTTTAACTGAAGAGTTTCTTGATCGCTGGCGAACCCCTGGAGATCTGCGCTCGCGTCAATGGGAGGAGCGCTTCGGCGAGACTCGATACACCGACTTAGGTGCGCGTGCGATTGCTGCGTTACTCAGAAGCACAGGCCTCACAAGTGACGCTATCGATCATCTAATAGTGGTTGGGCCCCACGACCGCGCGAATAACGCAGTAGCTAAGAAGTCTGGTATCGCATCGGATCGCGTTGTAGATGCTCTAGGGGCAGTGGTTGGCAACACAGGAGCGGCAGCGCCCCTGCTAGTGCTGGCCTCGGTGCTTGAGAGAGCTTTGCCCGGGCAGAGGATCCTTCTCCTTGTTCTCGCTGATGGTGCCGATGCAGTGTTAGTTCGCACCACTCCCGCTATATCGCAGCACAAGGCTTCTCGGCCTATATCCGAGCAGATCTCGGCCGGCGCGCCCGTTGCTTACGGCAAGTACCTCGCATGGAGGGGACTCCTCCCCGTTGAGCCGCCGCGCCGCCCCGAGCCAGCACGACCGTCATCGAGCGCCGCTGCTCGTAACACCGAGTGGAAGTTTGGTTTCGTAGGCTCCGAGGACGAAGACGGAGTCGTGCGCCTTCCGCCGGCCGATGGTGAGTGGAGCATGCGCCCGATGTCTGAGGTGCTCGGGACAATCGTGACCTTTACGATCGATCGACTCGCATACTCACAGAGTCCGCCGGTTGTCTTTGCAGTGGTTGACTTCGATGGTGGCGGTCGATTGCCAGTTGAGCTAACGGATGTTGACCCTGAGGATGTTGCAATTGGTGGAAGAGTTGAGATGACATTTAGAAAGCTCTTTACCGCTGACGGGATTCACAACTATTTCTGGAAAGCGCGCCCAGTGCGCGTTAATGGCGTGGAGGGCTGAGATGGCATCGAATGGAATTCGTGATCGAGTAGCAATTGTCGGGATGGGCTGCACGCGTTTTGCAGAGCATTGGGACAAGAGCGCCGATGATCTACTTCGCGACGCGGCCTCAGCGGCTCTCGCGGATGCAGGCACTTCGAGGCAAGACATTGATGCATATTGGCTCGGTACCGCGCAGTCTGGAATGAGCGGCATCATGCTCGCTAAGGCCCTCGGGCTCGAGGGAAAACCAGTGAGCCGCGTTGAGAACTACTGCGCAACCGGATCAGAGGCCCTGCGTCAGGCTGCATATGCGGTTGCTAGTGGAGCGTACGACTCAGCTATGGCAATTGGGGTTGAGAAGGTAAAGGACTCTGGTTATCAAGGGTTAAATGCCTTCCCGATCCCGACAGATGGTACGAACCGCACGCTTACTGCAGCGGCGATGTTCTCCATGGTTGCGCCTGCATATGCGCGCAAGTACGGAGTCCCGATGGATGAGATGAAGCGAGTGCTCGCACGAATCGCATCGAAGAACCACGCTAATGGTGCGCGCAATCCGCGTGCACAGTTTCGTCGCGAGATGTCGGTAGACCAGATATGCGCGATGCCTTCAGTTGCTGGGGACCTCTCGGTATTCGACTGTGCCGGTGTCGCAGATGGCGCTGCAGCAGCAATCGTTGTGCGGGCAGAGGATGCCCACCGCTATACAGATAAGCCTCTATATATAAAGGCGCTCTCTCTCGTTGCTGGAAATGGTTCAGGGCTTACCGACCCCGAGTATGACTACACCACGTTCCCGGAGATTGTTGCGTGCGCACAGGATGCATACGCGCAGGCAGGGGTTACGGATCCGCGTTCGCAGATCGCAATGGCCGAGGTTCACGATTGCTTTACCCCCACAGAGCTTGTGCTGATGGAGGACCTTGGTTTTGCTGAGCGTGGTGAAGCGTGGCGCGAGATCGAGGCGGGCGCTTTTGACATTGACGGAGTGTTGCCGGTCAACCCAGATGGTGGGCTCAAGTCATTTGGGCACCCGATCGGTGCCTCCGGCCTGCGCATGATGTTTGAGGTGTGGCTCCAGTTGAGGGGAGAGGCGCCTGACGATCGGCGAATCTCAACCTGGCCTGAGCGTCAATTGGCATTGACTCACAACCTCGGTGGCTACCCGGGAGAGATGGTCTCCTTCGTCTCAATCTTGGGCTCATCCCTAGGCTGAGTTCTCTGCCCTAGCCCCGAACTTCGGGTAGTTGTTGTCGCTATAGCGACGTTAAGTGCCCGAAGTTCGTACGGATCAGGGTCTTATTCGGTACGTACGCCTCTGAGGCCAAACCAGGCCATCTCAGCGAGCCAAGACGCGAGTAGGTCAGGGTCTTGCACCTCACCATCGTTTGCGAGGGTTCTGCTTGTTGCCTCGGCCATCCCCACCATCGCGTGCGCTAGGACTCTTCGCTGCGCCTCAGGAACATCAATCTCGATGAGGGCCGAGATCAGTATCGAGATGCGTTCTATTGCGCGGTCTGCAACCTCGGAGAACTCTTGGTCGTTGCGAACCGATGCGCCAAATAGGAGTCGGAAGGCTGCAGAGCTATCAGCGGCGAACCGGAAGTACTCTGCAAAGCCGCGCTCGACACGTTCGCGACCGGTGGTGGCCTCGGCGGTGGCGGAGAGAAGCCGGGCGGAGAGGTCATCATCAACCGCACCGAGGAGCTCAAGGTAGAGCGCACGCTTAGATGAGAAGTGCTGATAAATAACCGGCTTGGTTACGCCAGCGGCCTCGGCAATCTCCTCCATGGAGGAGCCATGAAAACCTTGCTCCGCAAAAGTCTCGCACGCGATTCGGAGCAGTTGCTCCTTGCGGGCCTCGGCGGTAAGGCGGCTCAGCGACTTGCCTTGAGTTTCATCTCGTAGCGGTTAGTTACTCCGAAGTTCGTAGACCAGAGAGCCTCGACTGCGTCAATCTCATCCGTCGTTAGGGGAAACTCTGTAGCCGCTGCGTATTCGTCAATCTCCTCGACAGTTACGCATGTTGGCAGCACATTAGTGAAGTTGGGGTTGCTCAGAATCGCGGCGATAGCAGCCTGGCCACGCGTGCGGCCGGTTCCTTCCCAGAGGAAAGCGAGAGTGTCAGCCTTATCGAAGTTGTCGAGCATGTTGTCGCGATTGCGGTGAGAGCGATGGTCGCTAGGCGGGAAGACGGTGTCGCGTGTAACGCGCCCGCTCAGTGCGTCTGATGCATGCGGTACGCGAGAGATCATGCCGGCCTTTGAGCCGTGAGCAATCGACTCCTCGACGAAAGTGCGCCCCGGCTCCTGCTCAATGACGTTGTAGACCGTCTGGAGCGAGCAGATTGGTCGTCGGCGAATGGCCTCAAGACCCTCCTCGACCCAACCAATTGCTGGCCCGAGTGCAACACCAATCTCGCCGATCTTTCCATCAGTTCGCAGATCTTCAAGCGCTGCCCAGAGGTCATCATCGAGGATTGGCTCTATGCGAGCGTTGTGGAGCTGGTAAAGATCGATGTAGTCAATTCCAAGGCGTTTTAGGGACGATTCGCACTGCTCGCGGATCGACTCTGGTCGCCAATCGTGAGGGCGCTCAGACTGCCCCTTTGTCTTGCGATTCGCTGAGATGTCGTAGCCACATTTTGTTGTGAGCACAATCTCGTCACGATGATTGGCTAGAAAGTCGGCCATTAGTGACTCGCCTAGTCCGTCGTCTCCATATACAGGTGATGTATCGAAGAACGTGATCCCTGCGTTAAGCGCGGCGTCGAGCATGCCGCGTTTGTCCTCAACGACGCCCCACCAATCGCTAGCGAGAGTCCAGGTCCCGAAGCCAACCTCCGAGACCTGAAGCTCACTAGTTCCAAACTTTCGGTATCGCATTGTTAGTAAACGATTACCGAACGAGCGATGTGGCCTTGGTGCATCTCGTCCATTGCAGCGTTTACATCTTCAAGCTTGATCTCTCGTGAAATGAGCTCATCGAGTTTGAGCGAGCCGTTCTTGTACTGGCTGATGAGCATTGGCACGTCGCGGTGGACGTTTGCTCCTCCGTACCAGCAGCCCTTGAGAGTCTTCTCTGCGATAACGAAGTCCATACCTGGGTTGAACTCCATTGTCTGGTCGAGGCGAGGAACACCAACGATCACAGTCTCGCCACCCTTGCGGGTCATGTCGAAGCTCTGACGGATTGTTGCGGGGAGTCCGATTACCTCGAAGGCAACATCGGCGCCACGTCCGTCGGTGAGGGCCATGATCTGCTCAAGGGCATCGCCACCTGAGGCATTAACCGTGTGCGTTGCACCAACGCTGAGGGCCGTCTCAAGCTTGCCGTCAACCATGTCGACAGCGATGATCTTGCCAGCACCCTTGTGCTTTGCGCCCTGAATCGTGTTGAGGCCTACGCCACCTGCTCCAACAACAACAACGTTGTCGCCTTCGCGGATGTTTGCAGTGTTTACTGCGGCGCCGAATCCGGTGAGAACTCCACAGCCGATCAATGCAGCGATCTGGAAGGGAACGTCATCTGG
>JBAWWI010000066.1:0-11108 GCA_037146835.1 Actinomycetes bacterium
CGGGATTATTTCCGGGATTATTTCCGGGATTATTGCGAGACGTTGATTGAGTCCCCCTATAAACCACTCGAGTACTTATCTCTAAGTCGGCGACGGGGTATAAGAAGCTTCTGCTAATGATCTCTAGCGATTTGGCTCGCCGAGTAGATCGCTAGTTTTAATAGATCAACCGAGACTTGCATCTGGAGTTATTAGGCACCGGCACCCAGGGTGAGCGGGAGGATAGGCCTGACCAGTTGGAAAATTCTTTCCTCGCGGCGTGGGCTCGAGAGCATTATCGTCACAATCAGAGCATCTCCCGGCCTCGATTGGCACCCACCTAAGCAGGGTTCCAACTGCGACTGCTTCGTAAACGCCCCTAGACCATGCAGCGCTAAGCGCATCCCCGAGAGCAGCCTCCAACCCCTGACCTCTTGCATCACGGAAGCACGAACCAACCGCTCTAGATATCGAGTCATCCGAGTCAGGGGAGTCATTCGCAGTAATCGCTGCACTAAGACGCGACCTGAGGCCACCAACTATCTCTCCCACCGGCCCTGATGTGAGTTCCTCTGGGACCTTTGGAGCGGGCTCAGTGGTGAGTCCTGTATGCGCCCCGATAAATGCCTTGCTCATCGGCTCGGAGAGAAGCGCTACCCACGTGGCTGCCTGCTCCGCTCCATCGCCGAGGATTGCCGCTACGTCGATACGGCCCTTCTGTGTTCGGAGACGCTCGAGTAATGCATTTTGATCGTCCTGCAGAGCCCGCTTCGCACGCTTGATCGCATCTCGTCTAAGCGGAAGCAAGACTGCTTCGCAGATGCTCCGCTCATCATCGGCGCTATCCCCTGCTTCAGCTTCAGGGGCAGAGCTGCTCTTGCCAGAGTCAGGGTCGAGTTCAGTAGCGCCTCTCGCCTCTTTCTTGGTGCCCGAGGGTGACGCTGCTCCATCGGCACGGAGCCTCGCAAAAATTGACTCCACCTCTGGTGCATCAGCAGCAACCTGAGCCGAGTCCTGAGCCGAATCCTGAGCCGAATCGATGATGACAGTCTTGGATGAACTGACGCTCTGCTCGAGAGTTACTTCATCACGGGTGATGACTTCATGGATACTTGATGTCTGAGTCACATCTACTTCTTGAACATTTATTTCTTGAATAGTGACTTCTTGTAATCCATCATCTACCACGACAACAGTCACTGATTCAGTCACAGACTTCACGATCGTCTCAGTAATCTCATCCGTACTGCGAGTGCTCGTTGCAGGCTTGGAGTCCTCTGCTATTCCGAGGCTCTCACGCACGCGTCTGCGAAGCCGTCCCCCCGAGGCTGGAGAGTTTGGAGCATCGATACGTGGCGCCTCAGATTCACTCTGCGTACCTGAAGTTGGAGTAGTGCTGATTACTACACGATCTGTACTGGACTCTGTACTGGGCTCTGTACTGGGCTCTGTACTGGGCTCTGTACTGGGCTTCTCCGTATTGGGCTTACCTACGCTAGAGGCTTCTAAAGAAGGGGTCTCGGGTGCAGCCTCAGTAAATTGAGGCAAATCCTCCTCTGAGTCGCCATCGATACCGAGGTCTACAAACGGGGCGGACGTAGCTAAAGCACTTGCCCCGCGAGAGTCAACCTGTCCTAGTGCAGAGGTGGCATCCGAGAGGGTCTGCTTAACGACACGATAGGCGCCGAGCAATCGGTCGCGCCCGATACGCAACTCCTCGATCTGCGAAGTTAGGAGTTCGCGACGTCGAGCAAGGTCGGCGAGAACTCGCTCGCGCACAGCCTTCGCCTCTGCAAGCATCTCTCGCCCGGTCTGGCGTGCTTGCTCAATCTCGCTCTCGCTCTCAATACGCGCACGTTCACGAACCTCTGCTGCATCTCGCTCAGCTGTCTCAAGAGTTGAAGTAGCCGCAGCCGTTGCGCCAGATTGAATCTCAGCAGAGGTCTCCTCGGCCGCTGCAATCTGCGCCGTCGAGATCTCATTAGCCGTATTTACTTGAGTCGCCGCAGCCTCCTCGGCAGCGTCGCGCATGCTCTTTGATTGCTCCTCGGCATCTTTGAGTATCGCTGCTGCTCGCTCCTCTGAGCGCGTGCGAATATCCTCAGCTGCACTCTGAGCTGAACGCAGCACCCGTGCTGTCTCCTCGCCAAGAGCGGTTAGAAGTTCCTGGTCGGTCGGGGCCTTCGGGCTGCGAAGTTGCTCCTCTAAGGACTCAATTCGAGACCTGAGAGAATCCTCGCGTTCAGAGATAGCGGCCACCTCTTCGGCGACGCGGCTGAGGAACGAACGCACCTCGGGCTCGGAGACTCCACGCACGGCCTTCGCGAATGAACGCGACGCGATCTCATCGGGGGTCAATTTTGGACTGCTCGACACCGCGAGCCGGCGAACATCACCGCCTGCCACTACACACCTCCACCTTGTACGAGATACCGAAAGCTTCTTCTGAAACCAGAGTTGCCAATGTTACGGGTGTTAGGACCCCAATGCGAGTGACCATCGCGAAATTTGCCTTGAAAATCCCCTGCCTATGCCGAGATACGGCCCCCAAGTTCAGGCCCCACTCGCTACAGGGCAGGGGCTGGATCTGAGATCGCTCGAGGCGGAATCCGCCCGCCCCCATTATGGGAGAGAACAATTAGTGCATCCTCGAGGCTCTCTACCCCCAAGATGCGCATGCCGTCGCACTTGAGCCCGCTCGCATCCTTCTCCTCGCCCACCGGAACAATCATCAAGTGCGCACCGGCTGAGCAAGCCGCCACACTCTTCTGACGAACGCCACCCACAGCACCGACCACACCATCGGCCGAGATCGTGCCGGTAACAGCCACATCTCGCCTACCGGGTAGAGAACCTGGCGTCATCTTGTCGAGAATTGCCAAAGCAAATGAAAGACCTGCGCTTGGACCGCTAACTGGACCTGGATCTATTGAGATATCGACTGGAAACTCGTACTTAAGATCTTTCGTAGCCGGAGCGATCCCGATAAATGGCTTGCCTTTTAGCTCTCCGGACTCAGCCAAGCGCGACTCCACCTTTACTTCTATCTCTCGGGTTGGAGAAGTAGCGCTCCTTTGGCGAATCCTGCGAGTTACCTGAAAGACAAACTCTGTTCCAGCAGGGCGAGCCTGGACTGCCTCTCCAACCTCTTCGGCGCGCTGAATCTGCACTGAGTTAATTGCAGTAATCAAGTCTCCGACACGCAGTTTGCCCTCGGACGGGCTGCTCGGTGTAACGGCTACGACGACGGCACCGCTTCCAGTTACCGGGACTTCATAACCGAGGTAACGCAGAGCTGCAGCCTTTGCATCCTCCTGCGACTCAGTCATCAACATCTCGTTAACCGCTAGATCCTGCTTCGGGGTGCTCCCGCCCAAGTACTTGACCTCATCAACAACGGTGTCCTCTGAGGAGAGGGAGGCCTGTAAATATCTCCAGACGTTTGGACGCTGATTTGAGACAGAGACGGTGAGGAAGAGCAGATCAGATCGAGTCGGGAATGTACGTGCACCCTTAATCTCCACAATCGGAGCAACCGGTGTTGCACTGCCCGGCGAGAAGATCACATACGGGAGCCGGATAACTGTTCCAAGGAATAGAACCACCAAAGCTAGGGGGATTAAGAGGAATCCACAGATAGCCAATACGCGAGCCGCCTTGCGGCGAGGCCTAGGCGCTATCGGATGCTCCTGGTTCGGGGGTGGTGGCCACGAGGCGTCGATCTCGAGATGGCTACCTAAACCTGCTGACGGGGCGGCATCGCTCTCTCTCTGTGTATCGCTTGGAGGCTCCATGAAGATCCAAAGCATCGCACGAAAATTAAAGCCAAGCATGCCGCAACACAGCGAATATTAAAAAGGCCCAATATTTGCCCAATATTTGAAGGTAAGAGCATCCATTCAGCGACTTGTTCGTGACCGCGCTGGGCTGGCAAATAAGGTTGGGTGCGCAGGGCATTGGACTATCAGAGGCCGAACTACACAGGAGACATGATCCAAAACAACTCGGATGGCCCATCGATTTCAGGCGAGACCGATTCGATCGTTGAGCGCCCGCTCAACGCAACTCGGCTTGAGGTGACGCGCCTTGGATTCAACGCTTCGCTCTCTTCGGAGCAGCGCTCAGTACTGCTCAGTGCTATGGGAGACCCTGATGATCGGGTACGTGCCGGATCGCTTGGGGCATTAGTTCGCCTCTCAGGTCAAGAAGCAGACCAAGCAGTCATTGAACCAGCAGAGGTTGAGGCTGCGTGGCGTACTGCGCAGGTGGATCAGAGCCCGAACGTGCGAAGGCGGGCAGCTGAGCTCGCCCCCAAGGTCCGCGAGCTGCTGATAGGGCTTGTAATTGAACTTGCCGAGGACTCCGATGAAACAGTTGCTGAGGCGGCAGCGTGGGCACTCGGTGAGATGGTCGGCGAGCAATATCTAAAAGAAGACACAGACCTAGCCGACGCGACGCTAGAGAGGATCGCTATCAGCCATAAGGACGCTCTTGTTCGTGAGGCATGCGTTGCGGCCCTCGGCGCACGCGGAGTTGGGCTCGCTACCATCCTTGCTGCGTGTAGTGACAAGCCCGCGGTAAGGCGCCGAGCAGTATTGGCCCTCTCTCCGTTTGAGGGGCCCGAGGTTGATGCAGCTTTACAAAATGCACTCACCGACCGCGACTGGCAGGTTCGACAGGCCGCAGAGGATCTTCTCGGTATTGATGCAGGGCAACGAGGCGGCGAAGATACCGGCGAAGATACCGGCGAGCCGGGCCGTTAGCAGTACCTAGCGAATCAGGTTCGGGCGTTCCCCATAAACATGTCCTTGAGAAGATCGAAGGACTCGAGGCATCGCCCCGCTCCCTCAACAACACACTCAAGCGGAGCATCAACTAAGCGCACCGGAAGAGATGTCTCCTTCGCAATACGTAGATCAAGACCGCGGAGCATTCCTCCTCCACCAACGAGATTGATGCCGTTCAAAATTAAGTCTTGCGCCAATTCAGGCGGGGTCTGACCAAGTGCCGAGATAACCGCATCGCAGATAGCGCGTACCTGCTCCTCAATCGCCTCGCGTACCTCCTCGGGGGTGAGCACGATCGTCTTTGGTAATCCAGAGGCCAGGTCGCGCCCGCGTACTTCAGCGCGGAACTCGTTCGGGGTTGGGAATGCGGAACCGATTGCCAACTTGATCTCTTCTGCCGTGCGCTCCCCGATTGCGATTCCATACTCGCGCCTTACAAACGCTTGGATCGCCGCATCGATATCGAAGGAACCAACTCGCACTGCTTCTAGAGCGACAATTCCGCCTAGCGAAATTACTGCCACCTCGGTGGTCCCTCCACCAACGTCAATAACCATGTTTCCAAGAGGCTCATGAATCTGTAGCCCTGCACCAATGGCTGCTGCCATCGGCTGCTCTATGAGATATGTCGCAGCCGCTCCAGCACGTCGTGCTGCCTCTAGTACCGCACGCTGCTCGACGTGCGTGATCGCTGAGGGAACACAGATCAGAACGCGCGCCCTATAGATGCGCGAGACGCCTGCACGCTGAAACAACAGGCGAATCATGCGCTGGGTGATGTCGAAATCAGTAATGGCGCCGCCACGAAGTGGCCTCACTGCAACTATGTATCCAGGGGTTCGACCAATCATCTGCCAAGCATCGTGCCCCATCGCAAGCACATCTTGGGTGCGCGAGTTGAGTGCAATAACTGTTGGCTCGTTGAGGATAATTCCCTGACCGCGCGCGTAGACAAGCGTGTTGGCCGTTCCAAGATCAATCGCTAGGTCTCTTGCCATGTCACTTGTCCTTGTGGTGTCTGAACAATGAAGTCTTCGGACGAGGAGCGAGAGCCTCTCGACGCTTCTCGAAGTCGTTGATCCCGTGGTGTAGCCCGCTTGGACCGCGATGACGGATCACAACAATTGTTACTCCAACAATGATTGCAACTGCGATGAAAACTAAATAGATCACGAGGCTACGTTCTGAGTACGTCTTTTACTGCTGCCTACTTGGCTGGAATCTTGGCTGTCGTCTTGGCTGTCGTCTTGACTGTCATCTTGACTGGCGCGGGCTTCGATCGCTGCGCTCTGAATGGCTTCAGCATCTAGGCCCCAGTCAGATCCACCGCTCCACTCTTCGCGCTTCCAGATCGGTGCGGTTACTTTGAGTGTGTCTATACAGAATCGTGCTGCCTCAAACGCTGCGTCTCTATGCGGCGAACTAACTACCACGACTACAGCGGTCTCCCCTACAGCCAGAACTCCAGTGCGGTGGAGAATTGCTACCCGGTTGATCTCGGCCCACCGGATGCGCGCCTCGTTAGTTAGCTCGGTGAAGACTCTGAGAACCTGATCCTCGTAGGCCTCGTACTCGAGAGCGGTTACGCCATCACGATCAATTGAGTGATCTCGCGCGACACCGAGGAAACTCACAACTGCGCCGCTATCAGGCGTGGATGCCCACGCGGTAGCAGCCTCACTTGGGAGGGGGTCGCCCGAGATTGCGAGCCATACATCTCGGTTGGTTGGGGGCTGCACATCAGCCATTGTAGGGAATGGGGGCGCGACCGCTCGGGGGCAGGGGGTCGGTACACTGCCGCGTCATGCCTTGGAAGACACCAAACCCAGGCTCCGAGTGGGCTAATGGAGAGAATCCCGAGCCACCAGGCGGGGAATCCGAGCCAGCGAGAGCATGGATGCACCCATCCGAGCTCGGCCAACGTTTCGATGCTGGGAGCTCCAAGGATCTGGCTAGTGAGAACACGCATAGGTCACCCGACGGTTACGGCGATCAGAGCGACCGAGAGTCTCGCGGCGGATTCGTGGGCCGAGTCGCGGTTAGCTGCGCGGCATTGAGCATCGCACTCGGCGTAATCGCTCTAGGTACATATGCATCGTTGCGTACATCGTTGCCTACATCGTTGCGATCCGATCGAGCCCCACAACGAGAGAGTGCATCCGAGTCTCGATCAGGCACGTCCGTGAAGGTTGGCGACGATCAAGGTGGTCGAGGCGCCTCGTTGGCGAGTTCGATAGCAGCAGTCCAGATCCATAAAGGTGAAGACGTCTCTACAATCTCTGGAATATGCGTCAAAGGCGGGATCGTTACAGCGTCAGACTCCGTATCTCAAGATGGGGTTCAATTAACTGGCGCTCAAATAACTGTCGAACAAATGACTCTCGCCCGCGAATCGCTTCAGGAAGACAACCAAAAAGACAGCCAAACTGCTACTCAGCATGCGGTCAACGTCAGTTCAGTAGATGAAGTATCCGGGCTCGCGTACCTCACTGGCTACCGATGCCCAGAGTCTCAACTCTCTATGGAGCAGGCGAAAAGGTGGCGCTCCGGTGAGGCACTACTCATCGCTGCTCGAAGAGATAAAGAAGTGCTCTCCGCTCAAGTACGTGCTCAAGTGTTTAGTGAGGGCGGAGTGTTGGCCAACACGCAATTTGGCAGAACAGGCGATGCAGTTCTGACTCCAATGTTGGGCGCAGGGTCAAAGCACTCCGGATCTGCGACTGACTCGAGCGCTATCGGAGCTGCGCTTGTTAATTCGAGCGGCGAATTCATGGGCGTTGTAATCGCAGAGGTAAACGGTTCATACTTAGCAATCCCATCCTCGATGGCGCGCAGAGTGATCTCCCAATTCATAAACGGGGAGAAGGTCGAGGCCGGATGGCTCGGCCTTGAACTCGATACCGACTCCAAGGTGCTAGCAGTCTCACCCGGCTCACCAGCCCAGGCGGCGGGGATTCTCGTAGGCGAGCAGATCTACGCCACGGATGGCACGCGCACCGCCGGGGTTGAGGCACTGTTGGCCTCCATACAGGCCCATGCTCCCGGCGACCGTCTCTCCCTAACAATCGAGCACCAAGGGCGCACACGCGAGGTCCCCGTGGTTCTCGGGTCTCGGGCTGCAGACGAGGGCTCGTAGCACTCAGGTCAATCGAGTAGACGCCGCGGTTGAGCATCCGCATACTGGGCCGGCAGATGGATTTTAGGATCATTGCGCCTGAAGCGGCATTTAACGCCCTGCGGTGGGAGGATAGGGAGATGGATAATCAATCGAGCCCTGAAGCAGAGTCCCCACGAGTTGAGGACTCTGATCCCGCTCCCATCGTTCTAAGCGATTTCGATCGCGATCTATTGAACGCTCTCCAGTGGGATTTCCCAATTGTGCCGAGACCGTTCGCAGCAATCGCAGAGCGCTTAGGCGTCGAGGAGTCAGTTGTCCTCGAGCGCGTCGGCGCCGTTAAAGAGATCGGCGTGCTTCGCCAGATGTCTGCGATTTTTGACACTCGCGCTCTTGGATACCAGTCAGCGCTCATCGCTGCACGAGTAGCTCCAGAGCACATTGATGAAGCCGCGGCAATCATCAACGAGCACCCTGGTGTGAGCCACAACTACAAGCGCAATCACTCGTACAACCTTTGGTACACACTTGCTACCCCTCCAGGTGAAGACTTTGATGCACACGTCGAGACACTTCATCGAACTAGTGGATCGCTCGTCACTCGTAAGCTGCCAACCCTCGTTCTCTACAAAATTGGCGTAAAGCTCGATATGACTGGGAAGACCGCTGCGAATGCAAAGGCAGAGGTACTGGCTCACGAGAAGCCAGAGCGTCGCGCGGATATGCCCGCTCCTGTTCTCTCCGACCTCGAGAGGACCGCAATCTCTGTAGTCCAGGCAGACCTCCCAGTTGTTGAGAGGCCTTTCGCCGCACAGGCCGAGGTAATTGGCTGCACAGAGGACGAGCTCCTAGAGCTTCTAGCCTCATTCTTGGAGCGCAAGCTGATGCGCAGATTTGCTGCGGTCATGAATCACAGGTCAGCAGGCTTCAAGGCCAACGCAATGGGCGTATGGGCTGTACCAGAGGATCGCCTTGAAGAGGTCGGGCCGCAGATGGCGGGCTTCGCAGCAGTTAGTCATTGCTACCGCCGACCTACATATGAAGACTGGCCATACACGGTATTCACGATGGTGCATGGGCGAAGTGCTCGCGAGTGTGAAGCCACCATTGAGGCAATCCGCGATGAGACCGGCGTAGATGAGCACGCTCTTCTTTGGTCAATCAAGGAGTACAAGAAAGTACGAATTAAATACTTCACTGATGACTGGTCCGACTGGACAGCGAAGAACCTCTCCGCCTCGAACAAAAGCTGAGTCGTTTACTTCTTCGTTCTCAATCTCGAGATTAGAAGCGAGCTAAGCGTCAACACTCCGAGAGCGAAGCCAGCGCGTCTCAACCAACTAGGCGCGGGTAGCGAATCAATCGTCGCGGACACTCCACCCCTGACTCCATCCAAGAGCGCATCCTCCAACGCATCCTTGCTGCTATAGCTCGGGATCCAACCTGCATCTAAGAGTTTCTTGTTGGAGATCACGCAGGGGTATTGAAGATAGGGAACAACTTCAGGAGGAATTTCTCCGATCCTAAGTCGCGAAGCTCTTACGAGAAGCCTCTCTAGAAGCTCTGCGGGCAGCGCCGGTATCCATGACCGCCCAAGTAGTTCGTCGACTGACTCCGGTGTGATTACACCATTTGCACAGAGATTGTAAGATCCATCCAACCCGTTCGCTATTGCAAACGAAATTGCACTAGCTACATCATCAGGGTGAACAACTTGGAGTGCGATCTTGGTTCCACGCACTCTGAGCCGCGTCGGGCCAGCCAACACGCGAGACCACATGTGATCTGCCCCGCTGCCTAGAACCGGTGCACTGCGCAGCGTTACGACGCGAATTGATGGATGTTCGAAGCGCCAATCGAGTAGACGCCTCTCAACCTCTGCAGCGTGAACCGCCGGAAGAAAACCTGGTACTGGTCGTATTGCTGAGTCTTCAGTTAACTCGCTCGGGTTGGTCGGCCATGCTCCATAGATACTTGTTGGTACGACACGAATAATTGTTGTGACCCCGCAAGAGGCGCAAGCATCGAGCACTCGTAGCGCCCCGTCTATGTTCGTTCGGGCTGCGAGTTCGTCGCCATTTCGCGAATCCGCTACCCCAGCGAGATGCACAACTGTGTCAGCGCCGACCAGCAGATTCTCAAGCCCCGGGGCGAGCACATCAGCGCGAGTGTGGGTTGAGCCACTGCCCGCCCCTGCTGGTTCGAGGATATCGATTCCGCGCAGGCTCGTTATTGAAACATCGCTAGAGAGCCGCTTCAGCAGTGCTGTTCCGATGAAACCTGCACTGCCAGTCACCACAACGTTATGGATCCGAGGGGCGACCGGTAATCCGTCCCCAGTCTTATCTACACTGACCATGTGAGCGACCTTCCATTTCCGATTGACCCAGACGATAACCCGAGCGATTCAGGCGCGGCCTTCGATCCATTTGGAATGCTCGGCATTCCTGGGTTCGATCCTACGCAGATGAATCTCGCGGATTTAATGCGCATTCTCCAATCCGACGGACCGGTGAACTGGGAGATTGCGAAACAGACAGCAGAGTATGTAGCTCTTGACGGATCCGATGACTCCAGCATCCCATCTTCGACTGTGGCCGAACTAATTGAACTCGCCCGAATCGCAAGTGACTATGTAGCGAACGAGACCGGAGTTACCGAGGTGCTGTCTGCACCGGTCAAAGTGATCGGCGCCCCCGAGTGGGCCAGGCTGCACCTTGATTCGCTTCGGGTAGTGCTCGAGACCCTTGCGACAACGTTGAGCGGATCGCTTGAGGCTGCCCAAGAAATCGACTCAGAGAATGGGCTTGCGTTCGACCCAACACTGCTCCCCCCCGAACTCGCTGGGCCGCTCAACGCACTTGGGCTCAACATGGGGGGTGCCGATCCGTTTGGGGGCATCATGAAAATGATCGCTCCCGTTCTTCTTGGCACGCAGGCCGGTTCGATGATCGGAACGCTCGCTCGCAACGCACTCGGGCGCTACGACCTACCTCTGCCGACGACCGATGCACCTGGGCCAACTTTTGTGCTCGCGAACCTCGTGAAGTTTGAGAGCGAGTGGTCGATTGAACCTCAGGACCTGCGCCTCTATATCGCTCTCCACGAAGCCGTTCATACCTCCATTCGATGTCGTCCATGGGTTCAGAGCGCGCTTGCTCGCATCTCTAACGACTATGTATCGGGATTCGATATTGACGTGGCTCGCTTAGAGGAGCAGTTTGGTG
>JBAWWI010000067.1:0-11094 GCA_037146835.1 Actinomycetes bacterium
TATGGAGATCACTTGGGATGAATTAGCCAGGGTCGAGGCTCAGATCCATGGGGCCCGCGGGTACGCAGATGCCTACCGACGCCTCCTCTACCACTCGGCTCGCAGGGTCCTTGAGGCCAATGGATTTGTAGACCTAGAGGAGTCGGGGGAGTTCCCGATCGACCGTGCATCGGTTGAGGCGCAAGCCGAAAAATTCCGCTATGAGAGCGCCTCGGATCCAAAAGGCAGGAGGTCGACCGCCAGTAATTACGCAGATAACTGGGTGAGGTTTGCTGGTTGGGTGCGGCGTTACCTGCGGCGCGAGGCTCAGGGGAGAGCCGAGGATTATCTCGCCGAACTCCGCCGCGGTTCTCGAACCTCCAAGCGCTCTTCAGGGCTTGTGGGGGCTAGGCGCTTATCCGGTGTAGCTCGCCGTGGAGAGAGTTTTTCATCTCAGCGAATGGAGCTCGCAGCTGATTTTGAGCTTCCTTCATTCTCGGAGCCTCCGCAGATGATGATGACTCCGCCTCGAGAGCAGATGCGTTCACAGATACGGTCTCAGATCAACGAGACACACCGAGTTGCTGTGAAGACAAGTTTCGGCTTATTCGAGATGGAGCTTCCGTATGACTTGTCGCCAGAGGATGCGGTGCGGATTACATCCGCGATACTGCGCTTAGTGGAGTAATTGCGGTTAGAGGCTTTTTAAAGCAGATTTATGCCTCTTGGCTAGGCGATTGATTTCATCTCAACAACAAACCAAAGCGTCTCACCTGGAGCAATGGCGGGCGTTGGTGGGTTATCCCCGTACGCGAGATTTGCTGGAATGCCTAGTAGGCGAGTGCCGCCGGCCTGCATTCCGAGAAGACCTTGGCTCCATCCTTGGATCACCCGGTTGAGAGGAAATGTTGCCGGTGCTCCATTTGCATATGACGAGTCGAAGATTTTTCCAGTCGAGCAAGAGACGCCGATGTAATCGACTGTAACGCTCGATGTCGCGACTGCGGCAGGGCCTGTTCCAACGACAAGGTCTTTGATTAGAAGCGATGTTGGTGCGGGGCCAACCTCGATCGGAACCGCCGGGGAGCCCTCCGGGAGAGCCTCGGAGACGGCGACGCATGGCTTGCCTGCTGCAGATTGGGCCTGAGCTGTAGTGGTGGAGGTGGTCGTCGGGTCTGCCTTGGGGCTACTTCCAGCACATGAAGCAATCCCTACGGTGCTCACCATTGCTGCGATTAGGCCTGCTACTACAAGGCGTTTCCAGGTTCCGTTGCTCTGAGTCATGGAGGAAAGGTAGCAGCGAGACTCCATAAAAACATGGCGCTTCCAGGAACTTCGGGCATTTGTAGTCGCTATAGCGACATTTATCGCCCGAAGTTTTTTTTTTGGGGGGGGGCTGGAAGCGCTGTGAGCGTAGATGTCCCAGGCCCTTGGCATTCTGTGAAGCGTTCAATCGTTTAGGTAAACGAAGAGTGGCCAAAGAGTGCTTGAGCAACAAACCGTTAGAGGGGGTAGCAGGTATGACGTTCTGGATGCTTGTTCGCTACATCTTCGCCGGCGTGCTGCTCGTTATTGCCTTCGTCGTTGCCGCATCGATTGTTCTAGTGCTCTTCCCGTTGTTCTTGGTTGGAGCGGTTCTCTTCGCCGCAATGCCAAGCCGCTATTGAACCTCGCTAGCAACTGAGTAAGTCATTTAGTAAGTAAGCCAGTCAGTCAGTGAGTAAGCCACCCGTATCGGTTCGTTTGAACCCAAAAAATAGGAGTCACTCAATGTCATCAACACTCAACAGCCGCCAGATCACAGGCACCACTAGCCACAGCATCGACATCCGTGATCGTGCGCTGCATCTCGTAGATCTTGAGAACCTTGCAGGAGGTCCAGGTCAAGAGTGCTTCGTGTACCGAGATATTTGGGACGACTACACATACTCGGCGGGACTAAATGAGCAGGACCACGTTGAGATTGCAACCTGTGGTCTAGTGATGGCTGAGGCAGCATTTTCACTACCGACCCGTTACCCCAAGCACTGCGCGAATGGTGCCGATGGTGCCGAGAATCTTCTCTTGGGAATCGTGGGACCTGAGTTCGTTGCTCGGAGATATGAGTGGCTCGTAATCGGTAGCGGAGACCACGCATTCGTTCCCTATGCCCTAGAGGCACAGAGGCTAGGAGCAAAGGTGCGCATCGTCTCAGCCTCTGGTAGTCGCTCCGCTGAATTCAGTGGCAACGGTTTTGCGATTCGCGACCTCGTATCTCGTCCCGCAGCATCAAACCTCGCTCTAATCGCCTGACAGCACCGGTCAGCGGCACGGCATCGCGCAGTATTACTGCGTTATGTCGTGCCGGCTGTCAGGTGGACGAGGTTGGCTCGGAGCCGGCATCTCGGTGTTTTGAGGACTTAGGCACCGTCTCATCTCCTAGCGTGGAGTGCGAGTCTTTAATGGCAAGGTCGACGATTTCGTTGACGTGCATCAAGTCAACCCCTTGATTCGCAGCTAAGTGCGTGACCATGATGAGCGACCGAAGGTTTGACTCAAAGTCGATTTGTGCTCGCAGGTCAGAGCGTTTGGCCTGACGGTTTTGGCTGACCATCACAAACGTTGCAAGAAAAATTGCCTCGAGGCTCACGATCATAGTTAGGAGCCCGAATGGATACTTGTCGAACCTCTTTATCCCAAGATGTACAAGACCGACGTTCAATATGATCCATACGCCGAACCAAACCGCATGTATGTATACAAACTTAAGTGAACCGGCGAAGGATGTCACCCTGTCTGCGACGAGATCTTGCTTTGTCCTTAAATATTTGAGGCGCTGAGTCTCGCTAGGCGATGTCCAGTGCTCGAGATTGAAAACCTTGCCGTCTACTAGGCCGTCTGCTGCATCGATCATTCTGCATGCCGGACACGCTAGATAGTGGCTGACGTCAGCATTCTCTGGAGTCCGTGGGTTATCGGAGGTCGCATTACTTGTGGACGATTCTGAGCTACTGCTTGGTTCCATTTTCTGCCCCCTGGTTGGAATGTTTAGATTTGTCCTGCACGCAACCATAGAACCGATTGCGCTGGCGTATACGCAGTTATGGTTCAGACTCGAGGAAGCCAAAGGGCGTCCGGGCGGCTTACGCTGAGGGTCGGGACCGGTCTAGGTTGGTTGAGGCTTCAACGCTCGTGGAACATGCGCCGAATCGGGCGCGGAGAATAAGAAGGAACTTTATGGTTGATAAAGATGCAGGTCCATGGGAACGGCGCGGCGCCGCGCTTGAAAGTGTTGCTACCGATGCTGACGGGTTACCGCTCACCCTCGCTGATTTTCACTCCGTATTCTCTCAGGTGCTCTCCGAATCGACCCTTGCTTATTACGAGGGCGGGGGCGCAGATGAGCTGACGCTTGCCGAGAATGTGACTTCATGGCAGCGAATGAACCTCTGGCCGCGCGTGCTGCGCGGGATTGACTCCGTTGATACGAGCTGCGAGTTTCTGGGTCGACGTATGCCGCATCCTTTCATCGTCGCTCCTACCGCATTCCACGGCCTTGCGGATCCTGATGCTGAGATTGCAACCGCACGTGGAGCGCTAGACGCAGGTGCGATCTATACGCTCTCAACGCTTGCACATACCGGACCCGGTGAATTGGCTGCAGCTGTTCCCGATGCGCGTCGCTGGTTCCAGTTATATGTATTGCGCGATCGAGCACTTACTCGAGCAATAGTCGAAGAAGCAGTGGCGAGCGGTTTCGAGGCGATTGTGATTACTGTCGACTTGCCACCAGCAGGGCGCCGAGAGCGTGAGATGCGGACCGGGTTTACTCTTGGCGGCGATTTAGTAGTTCCGTCAATTGCCGCTGCGGGAACCATAGAGCCGATCACAATGTTTGACCTGCCGAACCTCTTCGACGCGACTCTCTCTTGGTCTGATATTGAGCAGATTGTGCGCTGGTCAGACCTGCCAGTGATTGTGAAGGGAGTGCTTCATCCGCGCGATGCGCTCGCTGCAGCGGAGCACGGTGCTGCTGGAGTTGTCGTCTCAAACCATGGTGGCCGTCAACTCGATTCAGTGCCATCTGGTGCAGCCGCGTTGGCCGGAGTTGTTGATGCCGTCCACGGTCGAGTCTCTGTCCTCGTTGATGGCGGAATCCGTCGTGGAACCGATGCAATAAAGGCCCGTGCTCTTGGGGCAGATGCCGTGCTGGTTGGGAGACCTATCCTCTATGGGCTTGCAGCTGCAGGATCACCTGGCGTAAGCGCAGTACTCAAGATTCTCGTCGCTGAACTAGAGAATGGTTTGGCGCTGGTAGGGGAGCGTCGCTTTGATGAAGTAACAGCATCGGTGCTCAGCCCTGAGTCGTGAGCACTCGCAATACTTTTTCTATTGCAATGCGTTTTGTATCGCAATACTTCTTGCATGAATAGTTAGCAAGGGTAGAGAATATCCAAAGATTATCCGCATATATCTAACTAAACGAGGCATCCATGACACGTCTTGGCTATCAAATCCCAAACTTCGACTACCCCGGCCTTGAGCGCTCCGATGCATTTCGCGCCACGGTTGAGTCGGCAAAGGCTGCAGAGTCATCTGGCTTCGACACGGTGTTAGTGATGGATCACTTCTACCAACTCCCTGGTTTAGGAGCGCCTGATAACTCAATGCTCGAGTGCTACACGCTGCTAGGCGCTCTTGCACAGCACACCTCAAAGGTGCGCCTCGGAGCACTAGTTACGGGAAACACATATAGAAACCCTGCGATCCTTGCGAAACTCATAACAACTCTCGACCACGTATCTGGAGGGCGAGCACAACTAGGTATCGGCGCTGGTTGGTTTGAGTTGGAGCACAACTCCTTTGGTATCGACTTTGGAACCTTCACGCATCGCTTCGAGAAGTTAGAGGAGTCGCTTCAGATAATCCTCCCGATGCTTCGCGGTGAACGACCAACATTCTCTGGCGAGTATTACAACGTCGTTGAGGCAATAAATGAGCCTGCACCGCTCTCACGCATACCAGTAATGATTGGTGGAGGAGGAGAGAAGAAAACGCTCCGGATGGTTGCCCAGTATGCAGACCTCGGGAACCTGAACTGTGAGCCCGGCGAGGTTGGTCGCAAGCTTGATGCTCTCGCAGCACACTGCGAGCGTCTTGGTAGGGACCGTGGTGAGATTGTGATGTCTTGGAATCGCGCCGTGTGTATTGCAGAGACAACCGCTGAGGCAGAGAAGGATCGCGACGCATTCCTCCTCGATCGTGGCATGGACTACCAGTCGCTGACATCGGATTTCCAGACGATGGTGGATCGCTACCTAGTAGTTGGGGACGTATCGACAATCGGTGCGCAGTTTGCGGAGTGGAAGGCATTGGGAACCGACGGCTTCACCGTCAGCATGCCGGCGCAGGGGCACAAGCCCGAGAATGTTGAGATGCTCGGCAGGGTTCTAACAAGCCTCTAGACGCTCCGAGGCGCACCTCAAGTAACGGTGGCAACTAACGGTGTCCCACCCCCACTTCATACTTGTCTCTACTTAATTAGTTAGAGCGGAGTCAGGTTGCCGTGATTTTGGATACCTGCGGGGATGCTCTCGTTGGGTTTGATTTAGTGGAGGGTGGCGTCAATGCCTGCGAAGTCGAGCAAGTCTGCAAATAGCTCGGGTAGTTCTGGGGATCCAATTCTTGGGGCCTCAAGTGGCAAGAAGCGCAGACACTCAGTCTCGTCATGCAACGAGTATGAGCGATGCCCTCGTCGCTATGAGTATGGATACGTCCTTCGCCTTCCACAGGATCGCCATGTCCCGACCGCGTGGAGATACGGGAGCGTCGTGCACTCAGCCCTTGAGGCCGCATATAAGAAGGTGCTGCGCGGGGTGCCTCTGGCCCAGACGAAAGCTGTAGCGCTTGACGCTCTTCGGGCCGCGTGGGCAAAAGAGGAGATGCCTGATGATGCAGAGTGGATCGCTCGCGCTGAGCAGGTTGTCGCAGATGCAATTGAGAAGGACCCAATCGGAGTCGCTGAGATCCTTGGAGTAGAGCAGTACTTCAAATCTTCAATGAATGCTGGGCTCGACTTTGGTGGTTTCTCAGATTTAGTGCTGCGACGCGATGAACGCACCGTGGAGATTGTTGACCACAAGGTCACTAGCCATGCGAGCACTGCAGAGGATCTTCAAATGAACGCGCAGCTCAATCTCTATGGCTTCTTCGCACTAGAGAAATACTCCTGGGCCGATCGAGTCGTGGTTACTCATCACTACCCACCACTTCGATCAACGGTTAGCGCTGAGCTATTACCAGAGAAGATGAACGAAGTAGTTGCATCGTTGGTTGGGTTAGCACGCCAAGCAGAGGCCGACACCGAGTTCGCTCCATGCCCCGGCGAGTACTGCTCAAGCTGTCCATGGGCCGATCGGTGCGATGCTGCGCCGGAGTCTGCAAGGAGTGCGAAATGATTGTTATTGCGCTAGTAGTTGGTTTGGTTATCGGCGGTCTAGGCGTTTACGCATGGCATATGAGCAATGTCTCAGTTATGCGCGCAGAGTTAGTGACGGCACAGGCGGGGGCCGGATCAAGCGAAGCAATGCTGGCTCAGTTCAAGGCCGCCGCACAAGAAGCAGTTAGCGGAAGCACAGATCGCTTGATTCAGATGACCCAGGAGAAGATCGACCAGTCGAATCAATCTGCTGCGGCCGAGGCAGCAAAGCGACAAGTGGCGGTTGAGAATCTTGTGAAGCCAGTGGGGGAGCAGTTAGTAAAACTTCAGCAGCACATTGGGGAGGTAGAGAAGAAGCGCGCTGAAGATTCTGGGACCGTCAAGCAGATGGTTCGACAATTAGCTGCATCTACAAGCACTCTCACAACCGAGACCCGCGCCCTCAATAGCGCGATGAAGGACAGCAGTGTTCGCGGCTCGTGGGGCGAGATCCAGCTCAAGCGGATCGTTGAGTTGGCTGGCATGCAGGAGCACTGTGATTTTGAGGTGCAGGTTCATGTATCGGGGGAGGATGGATCTGGCCGGCCAGACATGGTGGTCCGGCTACCGCAGGCGCAGGCAATAGTTGTCGACTCCAAGGCTCCGCTCACTGCATATATGGATGCCTCTGGTTCTGACGACGAGGCCTATGTGAAGGCCCGCATGAAAGCACATGGTGAAGCAATGGCGAGCCACGTCGATGCACTATCGAAGCGTAAATACACGGACTTAATCAATGGATCTGTAGATATCGTGATCATGTTTGTCCCTGGCGACGTTTTCTTGACTGCGGCGTATGAGGCTCGGCCAGGGCTCTTTGATGACGCTTTGAAGAAGGGCGTCTTTATCGCCACGCCGGTTACGTTGATAGCTCTACTCAAGGCCGTCTCTTATGGCTGGAACCAAGACATGCTCTCCCGAAATGCTGAGGAGATCGCAGCACTCGGGGGGACTCTTGTTGAGCGCGTCAAAACCTTCGCAGAGACATTCTCCAAGGTAGGTACGAGCCTCAAGGCTTCGGTAGACCATTACAACAGAGCTGTTGGCTCGATCGAGGGTCGCCTCCTGCCGACTGCGCGTTCGATGCAGGATCTCGCAAAACTCAATGCCACTCCGATCGCAGAGTTGAACCAAATAGAGGCGATTCCTAGGATCCCGGTTGCCGATGAGTTGCTCCCTGGTGCAGCCGAACTCGAGTAACCCTGAGTTCGGATGCGCCGGGGTTCATCTTGCGATCTGTCGCAAGATGATGCTGTGAATCCGCAGGCTTAGAGCCTCAGTCGAGAGTGTCGCTGGGGACTAGATCACGGCTTCGCTTAAGAGTTGTGGCGTCCGTGATTCCGTAAACATCGAAGAGAGTGCTCGTGACTAACTCGGCGATCTCTGAGGTGACGGGATTCTCAGCGAAGTCGGCTCTCGCAACCAGGACGTCTCCTTCAAGAGTCGGCTCACTCCAACCGATGCGATCAAGGACCGCCCTCGTCCCTACATCGAGGGTGAGTTCGTGCCCCGAATCATTGGTAATTACAAGAATCCCCCGAGGGTCACCCTCCAGCGAGACCCAAGAGCCGCTTGGTGTCTCAAAGGCCGCGTAGCTGTGCTCGTCATCGAAGTCTTCGCAGAGGAAGCGGCAACAGATCCCCGCTACCTCTGTGGCTACCTCGGCACGAGTTCGTCCATGTAATACCCAGTCATCGGATCCGAACCGTTCTCCGTTCTGCGAGGCCAGGCCAAGAGCGACAGCCGCTACGTGTTCGTAGAAGTGAATCTCGTCGTTGTCGCTATTTTGGCTTGTCACTCCAAGTAACGCTGCAGCTAGAGCACGCACAGATGCCGCCGATACTGAGTAACTAGCTTCGCCCTGTTGAACTGCCTCCAAGATCGCATCAAAATCGGGCTCACTACCTAGCTCGATTTCACGTGCGATTAGACCTGCTCGATTTGCAGATAACCACGAACTAAGCGCCGACGCCTCGAGAAGCGCAACTAAAGGCTGAGTATCAGGTATCGCAATAACTGGAGCCTCTGGGTCGCTTGGATCCCTGAAGCGTTGAACCAAATTATCGAGTCCTTGGCCGGCGAGGTGTAAGCGCGCTGACTCAACGGTTGCTTCCCTAGCGCGTTCACCAAGAGCACTCAATCTCGCTCGAATCACTGCGGGGCTAGGACCACTCGTCTTGCCCGTAGCAGTCTTGCTGGCGTTTTTCTTAGTGGTGCTTTTTTTAGCGGTGCTGTTCTTCTTCTTTGAGTCTGTCATTTTCGTTCCCCTTATTGGTTGGTGTTGCTTTGAGTTGGGCTTGATTCAGGTAGCTGTTGCTGCCCGGTGCGTGTCACGTAATGCATTGTGCCTTAGGGGTGTGACAGTGAATGAGGACGGGGTAAGACTGCTTGGCCGGTGCCGAGTTGTTTGCTGGCATTTGCTTTATGCTCAAAGCTTGGAGTCCCTCGTGGAGCCTCTCGTGGATGGAGAATTCTTGATGAAAAGGTTTATTTCTGTTTCTGTCGTCACGTTGAGTCTGGTTGCTGGAGTATCCGCGCCGGCGTGGGGAGGGCCCTTGAAGCGCCCTCAAACTCCGATAGGGGTAGTGAAAAAGGGTTCTCCTGGATGCGCAATCAAAAACAGCGCCGCTGATCTAGCCATAGATGCGAAGATCGATCTCGCTGTGCCAAACGTCGCGCCCGAACTCTCAACACGTTGGTACT
This sequence comes from Actinomycetes bacterium, assembly GCA_037146835.1. GTDB lineage: Bacteria > Actinomycetota > Acidimicrobiia > IMCC26256 > IMCC26256 > IMCC26256. The sequence continues at coordinate 9,140 of JBAWWI010000067.1, forward strand.
ACCGACACATTCCTCCTCAGCCAGATGGCATAAAGCCGCTTCCCCTAGTCGTCGACCTGCATGGGTATAGCGAAGGTGCAACGGTCCATCAGGGGATGAGTTCGCTCGGTAAATACGGAGACAAGAAAGGTTTCATCACAGTCACACCTCAGGGGCAAGGAGTAGTGCCGCGTTGGGACACTGCGCTAAAGGGAAGCCCTGACGTTGCATTTATCAAAGCGATGATTTCGGATGTAGAGAAGAATCTCTGTGTTGATACAAACCGCGTATTTGTTACCGGATTGTCGAATGGTGCGTTTATGGCCTCAACCCTTGCGTGCGTCCTCTCAAGGCAAATTGCCGCGGTTGCACCAGTCGCTGGGGTACGGGCACCTAAGGGCTGCAGGCAATCGCGCGCGGTTCCGGTAGTCGCATTTCATGGCACGGAAGACGGTTTTGTTGGCTACGACGGTGGAATAGGTGATAGAGCAAGAAGTCTCCCTGCGGCCGACGGCTCCGGCAAGACGCTCGAAGAGTCCGGACAACTTCCTAAAGCATCCTCAAAAGGTCCGAGCGTTCCCGAGACAATGCAGGCAATTGCTCGGAGAAATAGTTGCAACGCGAAGCAGTTGCAGAACAGAGTCTCAAGTGACGTCACACGCATTAGTTATGAGTGTTCGAAGGGTCGCGACGTAGTGCTGTATCGCGTGACAGGTGGTGGGCATACCTGGCCAGGTAGTGCATTTTCCCAGCAGATCGAAGCCTTTGTTGGTAAGACAACAATGACAATCTCCGCAAATGAAATTATGTGGAGGTTCTTCGTTAAACACCCATTGGTGAAGAACACAAAATAGGGCTCCGTAAGGTTTCGGTAAGGGTAGGAGCGTGTGTTTTAGCCGCTCTGTGACTGCCTCTTAGGCACTAATGCCTATGCCCGATCATCAAAATTGCGTATAGCCATTTCCCCATTTTGGGGGGTTACGTAGCAAGGCCGATTCGGCATTATTTCTCCTAGGAATCCCCCCTTTATCTAGGAGATATAAATGTCATCGAAGCGCACACTTGTTCTCGCAACTCTCGGCACCGTTGTCCTCGGAGCAGTGCCAGTCGCCGCGGGCGCAATGACACGTTCAGAGACCGGCTTGAAAGACAAGAATCAAAAGGTAGAGATCCTTCCCGTGTCCGCGACTACATACGCGACGACCGGGTGGCTCTGCTACAACATGGTCACGAACACGATTAGCCATGTCTCGGTAAGCGCTGATGGCTGCACCGCGGACGAAGTGCCTCTTGCTATCGGTGGATATGCAGGGCCGACCGGTGCAGCAGGGCTTGTTGGGCCTACTGGTCCCACCGGCGCTAAGGGTGCGACAGGACCATCGGTCACTGGGGCAACGGGTGCAACTGGAGCAACAGGTGCGAAGGGTGCAACGGGCCCTACTGGACCTACTGGACCTAAGGGCGCAACAGGCAATCAAGGAAATACTGGTGCTGATGGTGCTAATGGTGCTAATGGTGCGAATGGCGCCAAGGGAGCAACTGGTGCAGCGGGGGCCAAGGGTGACACTGGACCTGCGGGAGCAACGGGCGCTCAGGGCTCAGCAGGCGCCGCCGGAGCCAAGGGCGCGACTGGCACTACCGGTGTCAAGGGTGCCACTGGATCGAGCGTCACTGGTGCTACCGGTGCCGATGGAGCGACGGGCGCCAAGGGTGCTACTGGATCTAACGGAGCCGCTGGAGCAGCCGGATCTAACGGATCTAACGGTGCCGCTGGACCCGCTGGTCCTGTCGGACCTCAGGGCCCTGCCGGCGCAACGGGAGACCAGGGACTAAAGGGTGTCACGGGTGCGACTGGAGCTCAGGGTGACCCCGGAGCGATCGGTTCAACCGGCGCATTGTGGGTTGGAGCAACAGGTGCCACTGGTGCGACTGGTTCTAACGGTTCTAACGGTGTCGATGGTGCGACTGGTGCCAAC
>JBAWWI010000068.1:0-11087 GCA_037146835.1 Actinomycetes bacterium
GTAGCCCTGTTGCTGCGAGGTTCGACTCGGTGATGCGGGCATAGAGCATCTCGACTTCAATTGCACTTGGTGACGTCTCTATTTTTAGTGATGTCTCTATTTCAAGTGATGTCGTTACTTCAACTGATGTTGCGATCTCGTAGATGTGTTCCCCTTCGGATTGCCCCATCGTTGGAGTCTTGCCGATCTCTAGCCCAAGAGAAAGTGGTGCGGAGATTTACGCACGCCAAGCATCGAATCGAGAAAGGTAGTTACCCTTAAAAAGCGTTAACAAGAGCCAGAGAGAGGGGCTCTCGAGTTCCGCTCAGCGTTCGACTAGCTCTGCAAAACCATCGAGAATTGGGAGTACCGAGTCGGCGTCGCCTCCTGGGAGTCGCAGCACCACTTCTTCAATACCGAGGGATGCGTAGTACTCGAGTTTTCCCGGGTCGGGGAGTGTCCCAAAAGGAACGATCCGCATATCCGAAAAATCGCGCCCTGCTTCTTCGCATGCGGCCGCTAACTCGGGGAGCGCCTGCTTGATGCCAGCGCCACCAATCGGGATCCATCCATCTGCGTACTCCGCGATGTTGGCGAACATCTTTGGTCCAGCCGCGCCACCAATGAGAACGGGTGGGCCATTGCGCTCCGGGGAGCGCCAAGGCTTTGGCCACGACCACGATGGTGGAATCTCAGCATGCTTGCTGTGAAACTCTGCAACTTCATCGGACCACAGAGCGCGCATCGCCATAATGCGGTCGCGCACTACATCACGCCGGTCAGCCATTGAGATGCCGTGGTCTTCGAGTTCATCTTGGTTCCACCCGAATCCGATGCCGAGTACAAATCTGCCGTGCGACTCTCTATCAAGGGTAGCGATTGCCTTAGCGGTAACGATCGGCTCTCTCTGTGCAACCAGAGCTATTCCGGTACCAAGGAGAATCCTGTCTGTCACAGCTGCACACATAGCGAGAGCGATCAAGGGATCGAGGGTGCGCTTGTACTCGTCGTTGAGTACCTCATCGCCAGTTGGGGGTGCTGTTTTGCGGCTAACCGGAATATGGGTGTGCTCTGGCAGGTAGAGGGAGTGGAGCCCGCGCTCCTCAACTGCGCGCCCGAGGGCTACAGGTCCGATGGTCCGGTCTGTCATGAACATGGTTACTCCGTACTTCACAGGGCTACCGTACCCCTCGGCCCCGCTGCGCCAAGACATAGGCACTTAGGCAAGACTTCGTGCGAGTATCTAGGCCGCGCTAGGGAACTAGATGAATCAATAACCTAAAAGGAGCCCCGAGAACATGCCCGGTATCTGCGAAGGACGAATCGTCATTGTTACTGGAGCCGGGCGCGGTATCGGTCGGGGGCATGCACTCGAGTTCGCTCGCCAAGGCGCCAAGGTAGTTGTGAATGACCTAGGGGCCGAGTCTGACGGAACGGGGTCATCGAATGGACCCGCAGGCGAGGTAGTAGATGCGATTCGTGCGATGGGCGGAGAGGCAGTTGCCAACGGTAGCGACATCGCCGACTGGGAAGGGGCCCAGGCTCTTATCCAGACAGCGGTCGATACTTTCGGCGGACTCGATGTATTGGTAAATAACGCTGGCTTCCTACGAGACCGAATGCTCTTCTCAAGCGGCGAGGATGAGTGGGATGCAGTTATCCGTGTCCATCTGAAAGGCCACTTCGCCCCCGCGCGTTTTGCAAGCGCGTATTGGCGCGAACAGTCAAAGAACGGAGCCGCTGTCGACGGGCGCATCATCAATACCTCGAGTGGCGCAGGTCTCATGGGGAGCGTCGGTCAGGGTGCTTACAGTGCAGCAAAGGCTGGGATAGCAGCGATGACCCTCGTGCAGTCCGCAGAGATGTCGCGTTATGGCGTTACATCGAATGCAATTGCTCCAGCTGCGCGGACGCGTATGACAGAGCAGGTATTCGCAGACACAATGGCTGCACCTGAGGGCGACGCATTCGATGTGATGGCCCCTGAGAATGTTGCGCCGCTCGTTGTTTGGTTAGGGAGTGCTGAGAGTGCGGGTGTTACAGGGCGCGTATTTGAAGTAGAGGGCGGCATCGTCAGCATCGCCGACGGCTGGCAGCATGGCCCTCGCCGCGATAAGGGCGCGCGTTGGGAGCCGAGCGAACTTGGCTCGGTGATTGCAGACCTATTGGCGCAGGCCCCTGAGCCAACTCCGGTGTACGGCGCGTCCTGATGCCAGCAGCGCGCGGGGGCGATAAGCGCAGAGGAGTAAATACCTACGCAACGTGGGGAGTTGCTCCATGGCGCGAGCCGAGTGTGACCGAGGTTGGCCGCCTCCCAATGAGGAGCCCCTTCTCTAGTCACGCTGACGTTGATGCCGCGCGCGCAGGAAGCACTCCGGGGCAAGGTTCCTCTTCATGGGAGCAATCGCTCGATGGAGAGTGGAGATTTCTCGGCATCGACCGGCCAGAGGATGCACCCATTGATTGGGAGAAGCAGAGTTTCAGCGATGCTTCATGGAGCAATGTTGCAGTTCCAGGCTGCTTCACTATGCAGGGGCACTCGATCCCGATCTATACGAACATCGAGATGCCCTTCTCAAATCTTCCACCCGATGTCCCAGATGCAAACCCAACCGGTTTGTACCGCAGGGAGTTCTCGGTTCCTCGTGCATGGCGTAGTCGCAGAGTCGTCATTGAGTTTGGGGCTGCTGAGAGTGTTCTCATGCTCTGGATCGATGGCAAGGCGGTTGGCTTAGGAAAAGACTCCCGCCTCTCATCGAGTTTTGACATAACAGACCTAGTGAGTGGCCCTGGCAAGCACTTAGTTGCTGCGATGGTTGTTAGGTACTCAGATGCATCCTTCGTAGAGGATCAAGATCAATGGTGGCAAGCCGGGATTCATCGCTCCGTTCGTATCTACTCAACCCCACGGGTTCACATATCTGACCTATTCGCAACTGCATCGCTAGCTGATGACCTAACCACGGGGACACTGCAACTAAAGGTCTCGATCGATTTCCCAGCCGAAGAACGCGCAGAGAAGTGGTCGGTAGATGCACATGTCGAGACACTCGAAGGCAAGAGAGTTACTCGTGAGCCTCTCCGCGCGCAGGTACCCGCGACACCGATTCCCTATCTCTATCAAGGATCATTCGTAACCGTCTCGACAGCCTTAGCAGGGGTAAAGGCATGGTCGGCCGAGCAGCCAAATCGCTATCGAGTAGTTGTCGAACTAAAAGATCCATCTGGAGAGGTGCGAGAAGTTGTAAGCGAGATCATCGGATTTCGCCGTGTCGAGGTAGGCAATCGCGAGTTGCTTATCAATGGCAAGCCCGTGCTTATACGTGGAGTGAATCGCCACGACTTTGATCAATTGACTGGTCGTGTTGTAACTGTTGATCAGATGCGCGCAGATCTTGTGCTGATGAAGCAGTTTGGCTTTAACGCAGTGCGCACATCTCACTCACCAAATGCGCCTGAGTTCTATGACCTATGCGATGAGATAGGGCTATACGTAATCGACGAGGCAAATATTGAGAGCCACGGTTACATCACTTCGCTGTGTCATGACACTCGTTACCTCGCTGCATGGATGGATCGAGGATCACGGATGGTTCAGCGCGATAAGAACCACGCCTCGATTATCGCGTGGTCGCTTGGTAATGAGTCTGGTTACGGTGCACACCACGACGCGTTAGCTGCTTGGATTCGTAACTACGACCCGAGCCGCCCACTCCATTACGAGGGTGCGATCATGGGCTGGTGGGATCGCCCGCAGCGCGCGACCGATCTGCTCTGCCCTATGTACCCAGAGATTGCAGAGATTGTTGCGTGGTCAAAGAACGCTGCTGGGAGTGTCAATGGCGACCTGCCATTGATCATGTGTGAGTACTCGCACGCTATGGGGAATAGCAATGGAACTCTCGGCGAGTACTGGGATGCCATTGAGGAAAACCACGGACTCCAGGGAGGATTCATCTGGGAGTTCTGGGACCATGGCCTGCGACAGCAGCTCCCTGACGGGACTGAGCGCTGGGCCTACGGAGGAGATTTTGGTGACGAGCCCAACTCAGGCTCCTTCTGCATAGATGGTGTTGTATGGCCGGACCGCGCACCTAAGCCTGCGATGTATGAGCACAAGGCACTCGCTTCTCCTATTGCGGTTGAGGCGAGAGGTGTAACAGGTGCGCAGCGTGGAGCACTTCGTATAACTAATAAGCAAGATTTTTCTGACTTGAAGTGGCTTCGCTGCGAATATGAGATTCTCGTTGACGGAGTGGCGGTAGCAAGCGGCAAGGCCCCGTTGCCCGAGGTCGCGCCTGGCAGGTCGGCCGCATGGAGCATTCCTTATGTCTTGCCGCGAGCGCATAAAGGTGCTGAGGCTTTACTTGCTCTCAAATTTAGGACTGTGCGTAACACCAATTGGTGTGAGCGTGGTTTTACCGTTTCTCATCTGCAGATCCCCATCGCGTTGAGGAGCGAACGCCCGGCTGAGCCGCGTCCGCTAATAGAGAGAGTTGAGATCAGCGGTGAGACGGTGACCGCCGGATCTGTTCAAGCAACCTTTGGGGGTGGAGAGAGCGGCCTCACTGCACTATCTATCAACGGCGTAGACCTCATTGATAGTGGCCCAACGCTCTCACTGTTCCGTGCGCCTACTGACAATGACGAGATTCGCCCGATGAGGGGAATGCCCACACCCGCTGCGCGTTGGCGGCGATGGGGGATTGACTCCCTAATCGCTAAATCTGGAAATATGCAGTTGCGGCGCACGGGTGATGGGGTAACCGCTCGCCAGAGTATTGAGTGGATCGGCAACGACGGAGTCGCCTTCCTACATAAGCGCAGATTTGAGTTCGACGCCAGCGGTGTACTGAGAGTGCATGAAGAGCTGAGTGTGCCAGAGCGCTGTAATGACCTGCCGAGGGTAGGGGTTCAACTGAACCTTCCATCGAGTTTCGATCAACTTGAGTGGTATGGCCGCGGCCCTCATGAGACCTACCCAGATCGCGCTCGTGGCGCAGCGATTGGTCGGTACACAACACGAGTCGCCGACGAATATGTTCCGTATATCCGCCCGCAGGAGCACGGTCACCATACGCAGACCCGTTGGTGTGCGCTTACAAATGGGCGCCACGGATTGCTGATCTCAGCCCCCGAACTCTTTGGATTCTCAGCGAGTAATTACTCGATTGCGCAGCTAGATGAAGCGCAGCACGACGTTGATCTAAAACCCGAGCCGGTCGTTTACCTAAATATTGATGCTCAGCACCGCGGGCTCGGGACAGCATCGTGCGGCCCAGACACGCTTGAGAAGTATTTATTGCGTGCGCGCAAGTTTAAGTGGTCTTGGTCGATTGAGGCATTCGACAGCAAGGTCGATGACCCTGCGGATCTCGCGCGCAGGGTAAATGAGTAGCGAGTAGCGACTAGCCGAGGCGCTCGACGATCATCGCCATTCCCTGGCCGCCACCAACGCACATGGTCTCAAGGCCGTAGCGACCATTTGAGTCTTCGAGTCCATTAAGAAGCGTCGTCATGATGCGTGCGCCGGTCATTCCGAATGGGTGCCCGAGTGCGATGCCGCCACCGTTGACATTGAGTCGCTCCCACGGGATGCCCAACTCATCTGCAGAGGGGATTACCTGCGCAGCGAATGCTTCGTTGATCTCGACAAGGTCGATCTCGTCGATGGTGAGCCCAGCGCGCTTTAGTGCCGAGCGGCAAGCAGCAACTGGCCCGAGGCCCATTATCTCTGGGTCGAGTGCGCTCACGCCGCTAGAGACGATGCGCGCAATCGGGGTAATTCCAAGCTGCGCTGCACGCGTGTCGCTCATGACGATCACAGCGGCTGCGCCATCATTTAGAGGGCACGCATTTCCGGCAGTGACTCGTCCGCCTGGGCGGAATGCTGGCTTGAGGGCACCTAGTTTCTCAGCAGTCGTGCCATCACGTGGGCAGTCATCAACACTTACGACTGTGCCATCGGCGAGAGTTACGGGAGTGATCTCACGCTCGAAGAAACCGTTCTGCTGTGACTGCACTGCACGCTGCTGAGAGAGTGCCGCAAACTCGTCCATGCGCTCGCGTGAGACATTTGCGTAATCGGCAACGTTCTCGGCTGTCTGCCCCATTGAGATGTAGATGTCTGCGAGGCCGCCAAGCTCAGACCACGGCCCAAGTCCTCCATCGGCGCGTGCAGCCGTGCGTAGCTCCGCTTCGCTGAAACGTGCATTGTGCGTATCGGGGTAGCCGTCAGATCGTCCCTTGGAGAATCTGCTGACGCACTCAACCCCGCCTGCAATAAATACATCGCCCTCGCCTGCACGAATTGCGTGCGCTGCCATACGAATTGTCTGAAGTGATGACGAGCAGTAGCGGTTGACTGTCACTCCTGGTGCAGTCGGCATCCCGGCTAGGAGAGCAACTACGCGTGCAAGGTTGTATCCCTGCTCACCGGCGGGCTGTGCACATCCAAGAAGAATGTCCTCTACCTCGGCTGGGTCAAGTAGGGGAACCTTGGCTAGAGCAGCCTCGACGATTCCCGCGGCGAGGTCATCCGGCCTACAGTCGACGAGTGAACCCTTATTTGCGCGCCCAATTGGGGTGCGAGCAGTAGCGACGATGACGGCCTCAGGCATGGATCCTCCGAGTGTTGGCTCCGGCCGGTCCGGAGATTGATAACGGAGATGTTCTATCGCAGTTGATGAGCAGATGGCACTTCGGCGGAGAAACGGGAGAATGGGGAGAATCAGGGCATCAAATCGCAATTAGGCCCTCTCCACATATTGGGCTCATCGGCCCGCCACGCTCGGGGGGTAGCCTCGCCATATGTCGGTAGAGGATCGCCTTCTGGTAATTCGTGGTGCGTTGAATGGTCGGCGCGACCAAGTGCGTGACCGCACACAAGAGTTAGTCGATGCCGCACTAGACCGAATTTTCGCTGAGCCGCTAGATGTCCCCGATTCGGCTACGGCTCTGAGATTGCTGAGCGATGACCGGCTGATCGAGGATTCGGAGGATGTAGGCGCGCGCATGGCTCGCTTTGCGATGGTGAGTCTGCCTGTAGCGCTCTCTGTTTGGCGCAGGGTCGGGCCAAGTGTGCGTCTTGCAGGGCGAGTCACGCCAAGCGGTAGGGGAGTGAGGCTTGCCCTCGCCGCTGTTCCACTCACTGCAGGATTAATTTCTTCGGCTCGCCACGGCGTTCATGAGTTACAGGTTCTCGCATCACTTCTAGTCTCTCGGCTCCGATCGGCGGGGCTCCCTGCTGATCGAGGACTTGTGCGCGCGTTGGTATTGAGTATCTACCTCAACCCGAGCCGCCCACCAGATTTGGAGTCTCGTGTAGCTAACTCATCATCCGCGCTTGCCCGCGGCTGGATTGTGAGGGCGATTCCGTACGTTTGGCACCCAAATACGGAGAAGCGCAGTGCTAGAAGAATCAAGGCGATCGAGACCCTTGACCTAGCCTCGCTGCACCAAACGTGGCGCGCCTCTACCGTCATAGATATTTAGGAGTTAATCCAAACCTATGCTCGCCGCTTTCTTCTTAGCCTTTGGCGTTATTTTTGTCGCAGAGTTAGGTGATAAGAGTCAATTGATGGCGCTTGCTTTTGCGACGCGCTTCCCGCCATTCAAGATTCTCCTCGGGATCACTATTGCAACTGCCGTTGTTCACCTAGGGAGTGTTGCAATAGGCGGGATCATTGGTGATCACTTGCCAACGAGTGCAATCAATATCGTTGCCGGTATTGCCTTCTTTGGTTTTGGGGCTTGGACGCTGCGCGGCGATGAACTCACCGAGAAGGATGAGGCTAAGGCGCATGGTGTATTTCGCTCCCCGATCGTCGCTGCAAGTATCGCGTTCTTCTTGGCAGAGTTAGGCGATAAGACAATGCTCGCGACTATCACTCTGGCTACAAGTCATCCCTGGTTTGGTATTTGGCTCGGGAGCACACTCGGGATGGTCGCAGCCGATGGGTTAGCAATTGCAGTCGGTCGAGTCTTAGGCAAACGACTACCAGAGCGCGCAGTCAAGATAGGTGCATCGGTTGCCTTCTTTATCTTCGGCGCCCTACTAATAGCAGAGGGTGTGCGCGGATAACCGCAGCACACCCCCTGTCACTAACTTCGCAAATAACTCTGTAGTTACCTTGCTCTTGCGAGTGAGCTAGAATCTATCCCTTTGAGATTCCGAGTAACTGGTGGAATCCGGCTACTACCTGCGAAGGCTTCTCTTTTCCAGGCTTGCCGTTGGCATCTGGGAGGTTCGGCCCAATGATTCCTTTGATGTTGGACCGAGACGCGATGTACCAGTCTGAGTAACCAAACCAAAGGGCAGCTGTGGTGCTCGACATGTGCCTAAAGAGTTTGGTGTAGATAGCGGTTCTCTTCGCAGGATCAGTCTCTATGCGGCCCTGGTCAAGTGCTGTATCGATCACCGGGTCGTTTAGGTGCCCGAAGTTGACGATCGATCCAGAGTGGAACCACACGTAGAGAGTGTCGGGGTCCGAGCCTGGGTAGTTGCGCCAGAGGAAGGCGTCAGTCTTTCCAGCGAGGGCACTATTAACGATCTGTGCCTCATCAATGGGCGATGGCAAGTTAACGGTTATTCCGAGTTTGCGAGCCTGCCGCTTGATCTCCGCTGCCACATCTTGGACGCCGGTGTCGAAGGTGGTCTGAAGATCAAACTTGAACTCTCCACCATGCTTGGCTTTGTAAGCAGCGACAAGTTGCTTCGCCTTCTTGATGTCGAATTTCGGGAAGCCAGAGTTCTTTGAGGCTCCCATAACCTTGGAGTCGACTACCTGGTTGGCAACGTCACCGAGGCCTTGGTTCGCCAAGACATTCAAGATGTTGCGGTCGATCCCGCGTGCAAGTGCCTCGCGTGCTGTCGGGTCATCGAATGGCGGGCGTTGCGTGTTGAAGAGCACGTTGTTGATGTCTCTAAAACCTTTGGCGCTCTGGACGACGTTTACATTGGCGAATGTTTTTGCAGTCTTTCCACTCTTGCCGGAGGGGATGTGAATGACATCAAACTGCCCGCCTTGAAGGCCGTTAAGGCGCTGGATTGAGTTTCCCTGGACCTTGAAGGTGATCTTGTTGAGGAGCGGGTAGCCCTTGCGCCAGTAATTAGGGTTGCGCTTTACGACAACATCGCCGGTAGACGGATCAAAACTGTCGAGTTTGAATGGCCCACTTCCGATGAGGTTTGTCTCGCAGTTCTTAGTGTCGTTTAGCTGCGCTGGTGCAGCGATGCCAGTTCGCCCCGCAGAGAAGAGGTAGGCGGGGAATGCTGCCCATGGCTGCTTAATCGATACAACAACTGTAAGCGGGTCGGTAACTGTCACTTCGCTTACCGGTGAGAACGTAAATTGAAGAAGCAAACCCTTGCGCCACGCCTCGATGTTCTGCTTAATCGCTGCTGCATCGATAGGGGTTCCGTCGTGGAACTTCGCGCCAGTTCGAAGTCCGATGGTCCACTTATCGAATGTGGCGTTAGGTGTTACCGACTTCGCGAGGTAGGGAATGTACTTACCCTTGTCGTTGGGAACAGTAAGCGTGTCGTACATGCTCTGCGTAACCATGATGCCGGAGACACCCATCTGCGCGCGAGGTATGCAGAACTGTGTCGTCTTTCCGGCGATCGCGTAAACAATTGACCCTCCAGGCTTCGGGGTCGATGCCGCGCCTGCTGGGAGTGCAGCTGCCCCGAGAGTGCTTGATGCAATCAACGCTGTTGCAGTAAATGCCGCTACACGTTGAATGAGGTGGTTCTGTTTCATTGTTTCCTCCGGTTTGGATAGAACACTCTAAATATTCTGGTGAGAGATTTTTGGTGGAGAGTTAGTTGGTAGAGAGATACTCCGTTTGAGAATCCGAGGGGTCGCGCAACAGCCATCCCCTGAGAGGTGCAGGTTAGAGGGTTTAGGGCCTAAGCCTGTGTCGCCGCTTCATTTATTGCAGCAACTAGCGCCGAATGCCCTAGTTCTTGGCAGTAGTGGCCAACGCCCTCGATCTTGGTGTGCGAACTGCGCTTGGCCCCGGGGACAGTCTCAGCAAAGTATTTCTGACCGTGGCCAGTAACTGGATCGGGCACTCCAAAGCAGGTTGCGAAGGGCTTCTCCCACGTGTCATAGATGCTCCACGCGGCAAGCATGATCTTTGCTCCCTCTTGATCGGGCGAGGTCGGCATCAGGGATGGAAAACTTAGGCACCCCGCTTGATGCGTTGTATCGGGGAATGGTGCGTCGTAGGCGGCGGACTCTGCCTCGGTGAGCGGGGTCTTTACGCCCCCAACAAGGTCTCCACTGATCATGCGACCGCACTCGAGGTATTCAATGCTTGCGGCAAACTCTTGCCACATTCCAAATGCTCCGCCCTCTTGGGGTTTGAACTTGCGCCCCAAGATTCCGTTGCCAATCACGATTGCGCGAACGTCATCGGCATGCATTGATGCGACTGCAAGGCCAACTAGAGAGCCCCAGTCCTGACCAAAGAAGACAGCGTTCTTAGGTGCAACTGCACTCCACCATGCATTCATCCAGGAGACATGCGCGGGGTACGTATACGCATCCTTGTCTGTAGGTTGGTCTGAGCGACCAAATCCGATCTGGTCCGGCACTAGAACTCTGTAACCACGCTCTAGAAGATCTTTCATCATGTGGCGGTAGAGGTATCCCCATGTTGGTTCGCCGTGGAGCATCACTACAGGGATTGCGTCTTTTGGTCCTTCATCTACGTAAGCAACTGAGAGTGTCTCGATACCGGGAATAGTTGGGCCGGCAGGTACGAGTACCTCGCGACGTTCGTAGGGCCAGTCAGGAAGATTTAGAAATCGCTCCGCTGGAGAGCGGACCACAAGGGGCAGGTCGCGGCCTTCGTCGCTGGGCTCGTTAAGGGGCAGTGATGTATTGGCAGTCATAGTGTCAAGACTAACGGTCTGCGCTGCATCTCGCCATTGTTGGTGGTGAGGTCGCTAGCGCCTCTCATGGCTTACCTACCTGTTCTCGCTAACTGCTCTTGGTATCTCCTCAGGTGAGCAATCGCTTCCCACATTCCCGGGCCGGCTTAGGCAACAGGCTTCGCTGTGAAGCACCCAATGAAGTAAGGAAACTCAATAGTTGCTG
>JBAWWI010000069.1:0-10996 GCA_037146835.1 Actinomycetes bacterium
GGCGCAAGTGCAGCTCCAGCATTCGCTCACGCTGCACTCGAGTCAACAGTGCCGGCCCAAGGTGCACTTCTGAAGAATTCCCCTCCGCTAATAGACCTCCGTTTTAGCGAGCCAATCAGCGTGAGCCCAGAATCGGTGCGCATAATTGCTTCGAGTGGCGAGACGATAAAGACGGTTCCCCCGACAGGCGTGCCAGGGTCGCCAGGAATTATGCGCCAGCGCGTGCCGGTACTTAAGAACGGCACCTACGTCGTGACATGGCGCATTGTCTCCGCAGATTCACATCCGGTGCGCGGAGCCTTCACATTCTCAGTAGGAGAAATTTCAAGCGGAGGCGCAGGCAAGAATATTGCTGACGATTTTCTCTCCGGGGGAACGACTAAACGCAGCGTTGATATTACATACGCAGTTGTACGTGGCCTCGTCTATCTTGCGATGGCGATACTCATAGGTGGGCTGTTCGCCTCAATCTTTGTCTGGCGCCAAGCAATTGCACACAAGAGGGTTCGCCGACTTCTCTGGACTGCATGGAGCGGACTTCTATTTCTGACCATCGTTGGTTTCGGGCTCCAAGGTAGTTACGCCGCTGGAGAGAATTTACCGGGGATGTTTGACCCGTCGCTGTGGTCAAATACTTGGTCCTCGCGAATAGGCACAGTTCTATTCATTCGAGTGTTGATTGTTCTGGCGCTTCTCCCGTCAATGTTGCTGATCAAGAAGCCTGAGCGCAAGGGTTGGTGGGCTCCTTTAACCGTTGTGCTCCTAATCGGTATCGCCATTACTCCTGGTCTTGGCGGCCACGCATCCGTTGGCTCTCAGAGTTGGATTGCAATGTTCGCTGATGCAGTCCATGTTCTTGCCATGAGCGCGTGGATGGGGGGGCTTATTCTCCTAGTTGTTCTCGCCACCTCAGGCCATACCGAAGAGGCCCTCGAGTCGATGCCCATATGGTCTCGCGTAGCAACTCTCTCAGTGCTCTTAGTAACCCTCACTGGGGTTGCTCGCGGCTATCGCGAGTTAGGTGGATTGTCCGACATTCTTGGCTCAACATATGGGCGCCTCCTGTCTTTGAAAGTCGGCTTGGTGCTAGTGGCCTTACTCCTTGCAACCCTTGCGCGAGATGCAGTGCAGCGCCGTTGGGAACTCGATCCCGAGGAGTTGGCCGCCGCCGATGAAGAGCGCGAAGCTCTGATATCCGCCGGGGAGAAGCTTCCGAAGCGTCGCGGCCATTCGCTGGTCCCTGACGAGACTGGAGTCTCCGCACTCACGTATGTGTTGCCTGAGGCAACTGCGCGTCGGCGCTTGTTGCGTAGTGTTTTTGCAGAGGTCTCAATACTTGTGTTCGTCATCGGCGTCACCGCCGTACTGGTAAACACTGCTCCGGCCCAGAGTGCACAGAGTGGGCCTTGGGCTGCGACGCTCGAGGTAGGCAAACTTCTAGCTGATGTAAATGTGAGCCCGGCGCGTACCGGTGCAAATGAAGTGCACCTCACTCTCAATGCCCGTGGTGGCGGCCCTGCGCAGGTTCTAGATGTCGCCGTGGAGTTCTCATTGCCCTCGGCAGATATTGCCCCTATTGATGTAGAGATGCGCAGCGCAGGCATAGCGCACTACACCTCCGTGGGGTTCACTCCTCCGGTGGCTGGCGAATGGACGATGACGCTCAAGGTGCTTGTTGATCCGATAACGGAGGAGAGCGCTACCGCAACCGTCCCCATTCGGTAGAGGCGCTACTTAATCGTCGCGCACTTGGAGCAGACGCCTACTAAATCAACACGGTGATGGCGCACTAGAAATCCGTGCGAGACCTCAATCTCAGCAACTGCTTTATCGACTGCACTCTCTAAGCCTGGCGGGGCGTCGACGTCCTCGACTGCGCCACATCGGTCGCAGATCAGGTGGTGGTGATGCTCTGTTAGGTCCTCGGCGAGTTCGAATCGAGCAAATTCATCTACGCCGCCTACGCGCCGGACCACGTTTGCTTGCTCGAGAGCGAGAAGATTGCGGTAGGCGCTGCTCTGGGCGAGAGTTGGGCGCTCCTTCAAAATTTCAGGGAGGGTCATGGGCCTAGAGGCATCGCTCAGAATCTCAACTAAAGCCTCGCGATTACGCGTCACTCGCTGGTTCGCGCCGTGAAGTCTCTGAATTACTGCGACGCGGAGATCGTTAAGCATGTTTTTAGTGTAGATGCAAGGGTACGGTCTACCCCTGTGGACTGGGATGCCGCGCCGGCGACGCTGCGCTTTATCGAAGAGATTGCACTAGGCGACTCGATGAGCCTTGATGTGGCTGCCATGGCGATCGCCGCCCATGCCTACCCCGGGCTAGATATCGACTCCGAGATAGATGTTCTGGATCGCATCGCATCACACCCGATTCTCCACGCAGACGGGTTCGATGCGCTCGGGCTCGCTCAGTACCTATTTGCGACCGGCGAATTTTTAGGCAATACGGCTGTCTATGACGATCCTCGGAATTCATTTCTAAATGACGTCCTCTCGCGACGTCTAGGCATACCGATAACGCTGGCCGTTGTGATGATGGAGGTTGGGCGCAGAGTCGGCATCACTCTGGTAGGTATCGGAATGCCAGGCCACTTCCTGGTTAGGGAAGCTCGATCAGCTGAGCGCTTCTTCGATCCATTTAACGGTGGCAAGCAATTAGATGAAGACGATTGCCGTGAGCACTTTCATGCGATCGCCGGCGGTGACGCCCCCTGGCATCCAGCATTCCTGAACCCGGTTGGTCCGCGGGAAATTATTCTGCGAATGCTCACCAATATTCAACAAGGTGCGATGCGTAGGAGAATGCCGGAGGCCATCTGGAGTGCGCGCCTGCGCTTGCTTATCCCTGGGCTAGCGGCTCAGGAAATTCGCCAGAGCGCGGATGTTTTGGGTGGGTTTGGGCGCCACATTGAGGCAGCCCGAGCGCTCGAGGCCCTTGCGGCTGTGCTCCCCGATGATGAGGCGGCACTGATCGTCATCGAGGCCAACGGATGGCGAGCGCAGGCAAATTAGACATTCCTCTTCAGCGCTCCCTCGTCCCTGCGCTGCTGCTCCGCGCTCGCTAACCTGCGCGTCATGGATAATGAGGAAGCACGCAAACATTTAGAGGATGACGCGGTGAGGGTCGGCGATCTAATCGGCGGGATTCGCGATGAAATTCTCGCGGCCGGAGCAGCTGGAGATGGATCCCCGTCTGGCCGAGCGGAGCCTCAGGAGGAGTCCGGTAGCGAACTCTTCGAGAGGG
Source organism: Actinomycetes bacterium (assembly GCA_037146835.1). GTDB lineage: Bacteria > Actinomycetota > Acidimicrobiia > IMCC26256 > IMCC26256 > IMCC26256. The sequence continues at coordinate 3,250 of JBAWWI010000069.1, forward strand.
AGAAGGAACTCTCAATTCTTGAGAGCCTCGAGAAAGAATTAGCAGAGATACAAGCCGCTATTGAGCGAATAGAGAGCGGCACCTACGGCATAGACGAACGAACAGGTGCCCCAATCAATCCGGCACGACTCGAGGCTATGCCTACAGCGCGTACGAATATCGATAGCGAATCAACGCGGCGTGATTAACAGTCTCGATTAAGCGGTTACTTTTATTTTGGATTTCTAAATACAGGAGGCACCGATGCAGTTTGGACTTGAGTCGTTAGGCGAGTGGAGCGAGGCCGTTAACTCGGAGATTGATGCGGAGAGCATCAAAGCCTATGCAGCAGCAACAAATGACCCGATTGCAGTGCATCTATCGGGCGAGCAGGCACCTCCGGTTTATGCAGTGGTACCGGTGTGGGGAGTCATGAGCACAGCGATGATGGGAGTAGTTCCCGCCGATGCACTTATGACGGTTGTACATGGCGAGCAGGACATGCGCTTCCATCGTCAAGTAACTGCAGGTATGACACTTCGCTCTATCGCGTCACCGATCGGTGTGCATGTAAAGCCAAACGGCACAACTGTGGTTGTCCGCGTTGACTCTCGCGATGTATTCGACGACTCGCTAGTAGTTGAGCAGTATGTAACGACTTTCTATCGCGGGATTACCGGTGGAGAGGGAGCCGGCCTTACAGCTCCGGATCACAGGCTCAGTGATCAAACAATGGCGGCCGATCCAGTCGCGACTTTTGAGCAGACGATCGATACCGACCAAACTTTTCGCTACGCGGATGCCTCAGGGGATCGGATGCCGATTCACCTTGACGTTGATTTTGCAACCAAGGTCGGGCTCCCCGGGATCATTATCCACGGACTCTGCACCATGGCGTTTACATCTTGGGCTGCTATTGAGTCCGTGGCTGCAGGAGACCCAACTCGACTCCGGCGCTTAGCTGTTCGTTTCTCAAAGCCGGTGCTTCCAGGGCAGACGATTGTCAGCACCTTCTGGGCAGCCGGCGAGGTTGAGGGAGCGAAGGTCTTCGGTTTTGAGACTCGTACCTCGGATGGCGATCTCGTAATAAAGGATGGCCTCGTAGAGGTCGCCAACTGAGCGAGACAGCCCGGCTGCGGCTCTTCGCCTCGGCTCGGGTGGCGGCTGGGTCGTCAGAGGTTGAGATCCCAGTCGGGGTTCTCGGCGAGATTATCGAGGCTGCCTGCAGCCGATTTGGGCCAGCTTTTGCCGAGGTTGTAAAAATTTCGCGTATCTGGGTCAATGGAGAAGAACCTTTTCTGGGCCTAGCGACTCAGATCAAACCTGGGGACGAGGTAGCGGTTCTCCCTCCGGTGAGCGGCGGCTAGCACTAAAGCAGTGGCGGGGCGGTAACCTGTCAGGACCATGGCCGAATACGTACGTCGCATCGACAAGATCCTCGCCCCAGAGCATGTTGCTGGATTGGAGGCGCGCTCCCTCGATGAGATTCGAGCCCTTCGCAAGGAGGCATCCGAGGTCGAGACCGAGGTCTCGTACGTGCGTCGCCTTGCGCAGGCCCGTGGTGAGATTCTGAAGGCAGAGATCGACCGACGGAGCGCAGGCGGATCGCTCGCCGACCTCATTGCGCGCCTCCCCGAGATTCTCAGCGACCGCGGTCCTCGCCCCGCACCTGCATCAGTTCGTGTACCCGAAGTGCTCGCACCTTCGATGAGCATTACGTGGAGCCGGGGTACTGAACACTTGATCGCCGACGACACCCTCGCCAATCTCCCGCTCCTCTCTGACGAGGAGTTGAGTGAGGCGGTAGACGCCCTAAAAACCCTCGAGAGCGAGGTCTCCGATACTCGGAGGCAGCTGCACCGCGTAATTGATGCATTCGATTCCGTACTCGGTGCGCGAATCGCAGACGCTGGGTCCTGAGCAATGGCTGCAACCGATGGCCTCGAGGCCAGGCTGCGCGATCTCGGCGGGTTTATCCGCGAGCAGCGCCATCACGATCGCATCTCCCTCCGCAAACTTAGCGAACTAGCCGGCATCTCCAATCCCTACTTGAGTCAGATCGAGCGCGGACTCCGGAAGCCAAGCGCGGAGATTCTTCAATCCATTGCGCGCGGCCTGCAGATATCTGCTGAGACTCTCTATGTTCGCGCTGGGATCCTCGACGAGCATGAGGAGGCTGATCTTGCAGAGCACATCTCGCGAGATCCGAACCTAAATGACCGTCAGAAGCAGACACTCCTAGAGATCTATAACTCCTTCCGCAGCGAGCGAGCAGAGGCCCCTGCAACCTCTGATGCATCTGAGGGCAGTGCGGGTGGCGGAGACGTCGAGCAAGTAACCGAGCCAGTAGTCGAGCCAGAACATGCAGCAGAATCGGCGCCTACTACTGTGCTGCCCGCATCATTGCGAGCAGTGCTGTGAAGTCGCCTCAGCGCGTAGCCATCCTTAGTCTCCACACCTCCCCCCTTGCTCAGCCTGGGTTGAATGACGGAGGCGGAATGAACGTCTACGTGCGTGCGCTCGCATCTTCGCTGGCGCGCGCTGGAGTTGAGTGCGATGTATTGACCCGCTCTGATGCACCGGGCCTCGATCCAATCGTCGATGTCGAGCCTGGCTTCCGCGTTGTCCATCTTGATGCTGGACCAACCGCCCCAGTTAGTAAGCATGATTTGGTTGAGTTGATCGACCCTATGACCGAAGCGGCGCTGAAGCATCTCTCAGGCCCCAATTCGGCGGATGTTATACACGCCAACTACTGGATCTCTGGAGCAGTTGGTCACAAACTCAAGCATGAATTAGATACTCCACTAGCTGCAACTTTTCATACTTTGGCGCGTGTTAAGGCAGATGCAGGGATCGACGACGATGTTGATGATCGCACTCGAATTGAGCACGAGGTAATTGAGTGTGCAGATTTGATGCTTGCATCTACCGATGCAGAGGTGGATCAACTCGTTGATCTATATGGCGGGAGTCGGGAACGTATAGCTGTAGTCCCACCAGGGGTCGACCACGAGCGCTTTAACCCGGGCACGCGCGCGGACCGTGCGGCAGTGAGATCAATGCTCGGGCTCGGTGATCGCCCAACCTTGTTGTTCGCTGGTCGAATTCAAGCGCTAAAGGGTGCAGACCTAGCCATTAGGGCGTTGGCCGCTCTAAACAATCCCGAGGCGCTGCTCCTAATAGTTGGAGGCCCAAGCGGCCTAGAGGGTGAGCGCGAACTCGCAAAACTTCATGCACAGGTCGGAGAGCTGGGGCTGAGCAACCAGGTTCGGTTCATGCTTCCTCAGGCGCACGACTTGCTTGCGGGGCTATACCGTGCAGCAGATGTCTGTGTTGTCCCGAGCCGCGCAGAGTCTTTTGGTCTAGTTGCATTAGAGGCAGCAGCATGTGGAACGCCAGTTGTTGCAGCAGCTGTCGGCGGGCTTACCTCAATTGTCGAGGATGGCAAGACCGGGTTTCTAGTTGAGTCGAGAGATGCGCTGGCATTCGCTGCGCCGATTCAGCGTTTGATTGCAGATCGATCCTTTGCTCAATTAATGGGTGAAGCGGCAGAGCAGAGATCGCGCAGGTATGCGTGGACAATGACCGCAGCGCGCTTGCGCCTCCTATTCGGCGAACTTTCACTCCGTGAGCCAACTTTCTGCCAGTGACGCAGATTCGTATGCAGGCCTTGGATAAGCGAGAGTGTTTCGCATGATCGAAGAGGCACATGCACTAATTGATGCTCATCTCTTTGGGCCTATAAGTGACGAACCTGCAATTCAGCACGTTGAGTACGAGGCCGAACTACGTCGGTGGTACGTGCGCTTCGGGTGCGACGGGCGCGACGCGGCAACGATTTATTTTGACCTACATCAGCGAACTCTCCGGCACGAGCTCTATTTTCTCCCCGCACCAGAGGACCAGGAGCGCAAGGCCGAGTTAGCGATCTGGGTACTTCAACGCAACCATGATCTCTACGGAACACGATTCTCGATGGGGCCAGAGGGGGATATCTACCTAACTGGGCGTTTAGCCCTAGAGCACCTAACTGTGGGTGAGCTTGACCGAATTATTGGCGTTCTATACGAGGTAGTCGAGCGTTGGTTTGGGGCTGCGGTAAAGATCGCTTACGGCCCTAGACCCTGATTGATGGTTACCAAATCTTTCCTTGTAGAGCGCTCCGTGCGGGGATAGTTTCGGTGGGTCGAGACCGAGAGGTTGCGACGACGGTGCGGCCCGAGGTGCACGGAGCCCACCCCGTTCGGGGAAGTGCGGGGTACGGCGAAGGTCCCTCGGGCCGATCCGCGTCACGATCCGCGTCACGACCCTCCACACGACCCTCCTTACAACCCTCGTCAAGATGGAGTTGCCGTGATCACTAGATATCAGCACGCTGTTTCGCGACTTGTTCTCTAACCTCCCGCAAACTCTCCCGCGCCGCGGTTACCCTCGCAGGTATGAAGCGCATTGCAATACTTGGCGGCGGGCGTATGGGGGAGGCACTCCTCATGGGCCTTCTCAATGGCGGCTATGAAGCGAGTGCCATCAGCATCGCGGAGCAGCACCTAGAGCGCTGTAAAGAGATTGAGAAGAACGCTCCAGGGGTAACGGTCGGCGCAGATGCATCAACAATCGTTGCGGGTTCCGACCTAGTGATTGTGGCGGTTAAGCCCAATGATGTTGCGAGTGTTCTAGAGGGAGCTCGAGACTCGATTTTGCCGAGCGCGTGCATACTCTCGATTGCAGCAGGGATCACGATTGCCGATCTTGAGTCCCTAGTTCCGGGACGCGCAGTAATTCGAGCCATGCCTAATACTCCGGCTTTGGTTGGTCGCGGCGCAACAGCGATTGTTCTGAGCAGCCTCGCGACCGAGTCAGATGCCGAGATGGCGGAGCAGGTTCTTGGTTATGTAGGCATTGTTGAGCGAGTAACAGAGGACTTAATTGATGCAGTAACCGGGCTCTCAGGATCTGGTCCAGCCTATATTTTCCTTGTTATTGAGGCTCTTGTTGATGCGGGTATTGAGAATGGACTTCCGCGCGAATTAGTCGAGCGACTTGTCGAGCAGACCGTTGCAGGCTCCATCGAGTTGCTAATGGCTAGCAGCGAAGGACCGATTGAGTTACGAGCGCAGGTCACCTCACCCGGAGGCACCACCGCTGAAGGGATACGCGCCCTCGAAGAGCATGGCCTACGAGCGGCAATTACGGATGCAGTTACTAAAGCCAGGCTTCGCTCAATTGAGTTAGGGCATCGAGAGTGACTTCGCGGCCAGCTCACCTCGGAGATAGACACGAGCAGCAGGGTCGCCCTATAACATCGCACGCCAAATCAGAGCGATCCAAGAGCAGAAGCGGTGACGAAGAGATACTCCGCGCTCATCTAGCTGGGCGCCACGATTTATTTGGATTTGCTGAGACACAGTCATTCATGCGCAGAGTCGTAGCCGGCACTCCCGAAGCGCTTCTCGGCATGGAGAGATTTAGCGACCTAACAGATGGCGTAGTTGAGGCAACCGCTCGACACATCTGGGGGTGGGGCGCGCGCGATGCCTCGGCATGGACAGACCCGCACTGCACGATTGCAGGGATGCGAGCTGGAGTAGTGCGTATCCTCGACGTGGCAAAGCGCGGTGGTGTAATTGCATTCGCAACAGGGCGCCCCGCATCACTCCTCCCTCTATACGCGGACCTTGCACGCCTAGCCGCGTCGCAGGGAGCGGAGATTTTTGGGGACCTCGATTTTGACGCCCCGGAAAATGGAAGCGCAGAATATGCAAGCCCAGATTCTTTGAGGCTCGCGAGCACTACCTTCTCGGCTGGCGGGCGTCCCCGCGCTCGCCTTGTCTGGCAAAATGGAGTTGCGATGATCGCCGATGGGGGTGATCTGATCGCTGATACTTCGCTGCGGGCAGCGGATGTGCTCTTCTCCGCAAGCGAGCCCCCAGATTTAGTAGTGGCTGACAGGGGATTTGCTGGAACTGCAATTGAGCACGGTTGCGAGGTCGTGGCCTTCGCTGATCTAGATGCCATTGCCCTTGGAGTAGCCGCAGCTAGGGGCCTTCCAGTCACAATCGTTCCAATTCAAGAGCAGCAGCCGCCTCGTAACTACCGGGTTCTGAGCGCTCTCGGCTATGAGTAAGGCTGAGTAAGGCTGAGTAAGGCTGGGTTCCTCTCGATGGGTCGAGCCAGCCAGGCTGAGGCCTGCCCAACAAAGATGCCCAGGAAGACTCAGAATTGGGTACCCGGCTCTGATCTCGTGGCTGCCTCAGATCTCAGAGTCGGACATTGGCAACATTCCCCACGTTCGACATCAGCGGCCACATACCCCTACACTCCCAATCCACCGGAGTGGAGGTCTTACTAATCGTGTCACAGCCCTTATCGAAATCAAGGTTCCTTACAGTGCAGGAGGTTGCAGACCTCATGCGCGTCTCGACCATGACTGTTTATCGAATCATCAAAGCGGGTGACCTTGCAGCCGTTCGCGTTGGCAGGTCATTCCGAGTGCGCGAATCTGACGTAGACGCCTACCTCGGCGCTCGTTACTCGCAGCAGTAAGGGAATGCCGGTGGCGACCCCTCGCCCTGAGTTCGTATCGTTCCTCTCCGACTACGGATACGCCGACGAGTTTGTGGGTGTCTGTAAATCCGTGATCCTCTCGATCGCTCCGCACCTACAGATCATCGACGTAAGTCACAACATTCCTGCGCATGATGTTCGCGCCGGTGCTCTCACTCTCGTGCGCGCTGCTCAGTATCTGCCTCTCGGAATTATTCTCGCCGTTGTAGACCCAGGTGTCGGCACGGATCGCAGAGCAATTGCAGTACAGACGGAGAGCTGCATTCTGATCGGCCCTGATAACGGCATCCTCGCACCCGCAGTAGCGATTCTTGGTGGTGCGTTAAGTGCAGTCTCACTTACAAACCCTGATTACCTGCTCGAGTCCGCTGGACCTACATTTGCAGGGCGAGATGTATTCGCTCCAGCTGCAGGCTTTATTGCCTCTGGAGTTGCTCTCGGTGATTTAGGCGAGAGCATCGACCCTGCGTCGCTTACCCCTGGGATGCTTCCGATCGCAGATACCGACGGCGACGAGGTTCGCTGCGAGATCTGGTGGATTGATTCGTTTGGTAACGCTCAGCTCAACATCGGGCCGGAGTCGCTCGCGGAGCGCGGCCTCGTAGTGGGCGATCAGATTGAGGTAAAGATTCGCGACAATGCCGGGATGCTTCGCTGGGTTCACACCTATGCAGATGCCAAGCCATCAGAGTTTGCATTAGTTGTTGACTCATACGGGCTCTGCTCCTTGGTGCTTGACCGGCGCTCCGCCGCGGCCGAGCATGATCTACGGATTGGGACAGAGGTTCGAATCTCGACTCCGCCTGCGACTGTTGTGGGGGCCGGAGCAAGAACTGTTAAAGAACCGGTAGTCACTGAGGTCAGCATTACCCGTCCACTAGGAGAAACTGAATGAGAAAAGGAACGGTCATCACACTCGGCCTGCTTATGGGTTCAATTCTTCTAGCGGCTGTAGCGCAGTTCGTACTGCACGTCGGATAGCGCCCTCACTTTTCTCGAACTTCGGGTGATAGGTGTCGCTATAGCGACATTAACTACCCGAAGTTGAGGAACTTCGGGGCGAAAATGCTTTAGACGCGACAACGCCGCCGGCGGGCACCAGCGGCACTGTCTTCCGTCTTACAGAGGTTCTGCCTTCTCAGGCCTTACCGGTATTCGTCTGACTGGTATTCGTCTGACTGGTATTCGTCTGACTGGTATT
>JBAWWI010000070.1:0-10929 GCA_037146835.1 Actinomycetes bacterium
GATCCGCTAGCGCCACTTGCTCAACCAGTTGCGCTAGGAGCATCTTGGCGAGACCATCTCTCTGGCCGTTAGGTACACCCTCAACGGAATTGACTGGTAAGCCAGCCGCAACCATCCGATACCCATTCAAACGAAGTCGATCGTCAACGTGCAGGAGGCGTCCAACTGCGCGACGCAATATCTCTTCGTATGGACCAGAAGGCTGTACGGGGAGTCCTGCTGCCTCGCGAAGATCAGACCAACCCTTATTGCCCGTATATATATCCTCGAGCTCGAGGCCTGTCAGCTCCATGAACTGAGCGAGTGAGATGTCGGGTTTGCCTTGCCCTAAAGCTTGAAGTTCTGCTGCCTTATCATTCCAACGCGTCGGCACTGCTGCTCGGATGTTTCTCAGGACAATCTCTGTAGAGACCGCATCAAGCTCCATGTGGCAGCCGGCGGGCAAGAATGGAAATCCCTGCTCAACCTGTTTCTCCACATCCTTCCGTGAGCCTCCAAGCAATGCTCGCAATATTCGATCAAATCGGAACTCACGGCGGTGATTACCAACAAAGTCCAAGACCGTGCAGAGAGATTTGTCTGAGCTCTTGCGCAGGCCCCGGCCTAATTGTTGGAGGAAAAGGGTCGGGCTATCTGTAGCCCGAAGCATTAGGAGCGCATCAACCGCCGGAACATCGACACCTTCATTGAAGAGATCGACCGAGAAGACAATGCGGATTCGGCCCGCGCTTAGGTCAAGAAGCGCAGCTCGTCTGTCGTCCGATGACGTCGCAGCAGATACAGCGACGGCAGGGATGCCAGCCTTATTAAAGACTTCCGCCATAAAGATCGCGTGCTCGACACTGACACAAAACCCTAAGGCCCTAACTGTCGACACATCGTCAACGCGTTTGGCGAACTCACCAACCACATGCTGGGCCCACATGTCGTTAGCCGTATAGAGATTCGTAAGGCCCTGCTTGTCATACCCGATCCCTCTCTTCCATGGAACCGCAGATAGATCGAGTCCATCGCTAATACCAAAATATGCGAACGGTGTTAGAAGTTGCTGATCAATTGCATCCCATAGACGAAGCTCCGCTGCAATTCGATCATCGAACCAATGGAGAATGGGCTTGCCGTCTGTGCGCTCTGGGGTCGCAGTTAGCCCGAGCAGCTCGACTGGCTCAACATGCTCCATCAATGCCTGGTACGAAGACGCTGCAGCGTGGTGGAATTCATCGATGATCACGACATCAAAATGATCGGCCGCAAGGTTCTCTAGGTCAATACGATTTAGCGTTTGAATGGAGGCGAATACATGCTCGAATTTCTTAGGCCTAGCTCCACCGATCCACTGCTCACCAAATCCGGGGTCTCTCATAACATGGCGAAAGGTCGCCTGACTTTGGTCGAGGATTTCCTGCCGGTGAGCGATGAACAACAGCCGAGCACGCGGCAGCACCTCTGCAAGGCGCGAGTAATCAAGCGCAGCCATCACCGTTTTGCCGGTACCAGTTGCTGCAACCAAAAGATTTCGGTGGTGACCTTCTTCACGAGCTAGCGCAATCTGCTCAAGCAGTCTCTCCTGGAATGGAAATGGAGAAACGTGCACGGGGCTCAGGAAAATAAATGGCCCTGCATTTGATAAGCGTTCCGTTCTTTCATCGAACTCGGCTGAGTCGTAGGGTGCAAAATCGGGCGTTTCCCAGTAGGAGTCAAAGACTGCAGCCATTTTGGCAATCACATCTGGGTTGCGCGCTCCCGACACCCTGACATTCCACTCAAGGCCAGCTACTTGCGCTGAGTGTGTGAGGTTCGAAGAACCAATGTATGCAGTGGAGAATCCGCTCAGTCGATGAAATAGCCATGATTTAGCGTGAAGGCGCGTGGTGGAAGTGTCGTAGGAAACACGCACCTCTGCGCCGAGTGCCGTTAGCACATCGAGTGCTTCACGCTCTGTGGAGTTTGTGTACGTCGTAGTAAGGAGCCGCAGACGCCCCCCTCGCTCACAGTGCGCCTCTAACGCAGCTCTCATAGGAGCGATACCAGAGCGACGGACAAATGCCATCAAAACATCTATATCGTTCGATGATCCAATCTCGGCATGTATTTGGTGCCCTACACGCGGCTCATTAGGAGCATTTGTTAGAAGCGTCGTATCTAGAAGCGAGATCAGCGGCGAAACAATCGGGCGCGGTGATCCGTCCGGAAGAATGCTCGTGACTGATCTAAGCATTGATGGTTCCGCAGCAAGTCGCTCTAGGTCAACCACATCGCTCGCAGATAAACCTGCAAGAACATCGAGCACCGACTCCAAGACACCTAACCCGACCGCGACGCGGTCGGCCTCCGGAACAGATCTAAGTGATTTCTCAATCGCTCTAGCTAGATGTAATGCGAAACGATCTGGGACCTCTGCGCGATGAACGAGGCGCTTCTCGATCACTCGCGGATCTATCTCGGAGAGCTTCTTCTCTAAGCCACGGGTTATAAGCGCTTCGTATAGACCCTCTGGAAGTTCGCCCGGCATGCGGTTCAGCTTTGCACAGTTAGCCGCCGACAGTCTCCACCACGAGCACTTTGGAGCTGCAGGGATCGAACTTAACTCTGTGCTCTAGTGATTGAGGCAGGTTTTTGGAGTGTATGAATCTGAGTTACCGCCGCCGCTGCAGGTTGTGTTTGACCAGATCACGCCTGTAAACACCGTTTCACCTGTACCGCCTGCGCTGTCGTAGGTAGAACCTGTTAGGTCGGCATTCGTCAGATCCGCTTTAGTAAAATTAGTTCCTTTGTACCTGCAGGTTGTTGTGTTTTCGGAGCACACAAAATTCAGACCTAAAGTGGTGTTCCTAAGTTTTGCACCGTTCAAGTTCGCGCCAGTTAAATTGGCTCGGGTTAGGTCAGTACCGTTAAAAATGGCACCCGATAAGTTGGAGCATTGAGTGCTGCAAGAGAAGTCGGCGCCGATTGTGTTCGCGATTGTCAGGTCCTTTCCATGAAGGTCAACCCCTAGGCAACTGACCAGAGCCGTGCCACTCGGGTTCAACTCACAACCGTTGACGATTGTGCCTGCTCGGCCGCTCGAGTCTTTATTGGCAGTTATCGCAACTACCAGGCCCGCAACAACCATCGCGGCGAGTAGACCAAAAAGAATTCGCTTTCGATTACGCCTGCCCTCACGCGATCCAGGAGCCTCGAGAGACTCGTTCTCAGAAGCGATAGTTGGGGTTTCTCCAGCTGGGCTCATAGGACGAGTTTAGCGAGATCACCGATTTCGTACTCCCTAGTGGGCCTTGTTCCTAGTCGTCAGGGGTTTAGGTAACGATCAGAGCGCTAGATGAAGCCGGAGCGCTTCGTCGAGTTCCTCCATCAATGCGTGCGGGACCTCACCTATGGATGCTCCGAGCCGGTCGACCGAGATCGAACGTACCTGCTCCGCCTGCGCTTTTGAATCGAGGTCCAGGCCGGTAGCTATAGCGGGCAACAAGACTTGGAACGGATACACACGAGCCACATTCGACGTCACCGGAACAACGGTGATCACCCCATGGCCACTTCTAGCTGCCGAACTATTCGCACCGTCATTGCTCACGATTACCGCTGGGCGCTGCTTGTTTGCTTCACCGCTTTTAGCGGGTTCGAGGTTGACCAAATAGATTTCGCCGCGGTGCACTTAGCGGAGCCCATCTTTTGAGGTGGTGTCCCACACAGCTTCGTTTTCATCGCTCCACTCCAACCAGGCAGCCTCGTATGCCGGGCCAAGGCCGCTGGCTCGTAGGAGTCGAACGGCTTTATGGAGGGCGGCAGACCGCGAAGCGAGCCCCTTGGCCTCTACATACGCGTCAAGGAAGGTCACATCTTCATCCGGAAGACTCATGCTGATTTTCATACCAAGAGCATACTAAAGGCATACCTTAGGTAATACTCCAGTAATACCCAATAGAACCATGGCGGTGGGGGTGGGCGAGGGGGGACTTGAACCCCCACGTCCTTACGGACACTGGCACCTGAAGCCAGCGCGTCTGCCATTCCGCCACTCGCCCGAGTGGAGACCGAAGGTTAGCCGCCACACCCACCCCAAGTGCCGGGCCTAGACCTAGATAGCCCCTTACACTCAAGGCCAATGGGTGTACAGGACTTTGAACGCAGACTCGAACGGCTCCTTGAGGGCACCTTTACACGAACGTCCCGAGCCGGTGTGCAGCCCGCCGAGCTGGTTACACGCCTCCGCCGTGAGATGGATCACGGCCGCACCCTTGGAACCAAGGGCGCGCTGGTGCCCAACTCCTTCATCGTCGCACTCGCAGAGCCCGACGCCATTCGCCTCGACGATCTGAAAGAACTGATCGAGGCCGAGTTAGTAGAGGCAGCGCGCGAGCATGCCATCACTCTCAAGGCCCAGTTCGCAGGGCCCATCAGTGTCGGGCTTGTAAGCGACAACCAAATGAGGGCTGGGCGCATTGAGATTGAGGCACGCATCGTTGCTGGCCCAGGTGGAGGCGCTGGTTCGCTTGTGCGCGCTGACGGTACGCGCATAGTTCTCGGCGCAGATGTTGTAAGCGTTGGCCGGCTCCCTGAGTGCAGCATTCAACTCGACGACTCGCAAGCATCACGGCGCCACTGCGAGATCCGAAGCGAACCTGATGGATGGGTGCTTGTTGACCTCTCATCATTGAATGGCACAAAGCTGAACGGATCACCCATTCAAACTGCGCGCCTATCCGACGGCGATGTGATCTCGATCGGCGCTGTCAATCTGCGTTTTGAGGCGTCATAACCAATGTCTGATGCCCTACTAACTCTTCTGCGTTACTGCTTTCTCGCGCTGCTATTCGTATTTCTTTCACGGGTTGTACTTGTTGTCGTTCGCGAGATGCGCGCTAGTCGCCCACTCACCGCTAAGCCTCGAGTCGCGGAGAAGCGCGAGCGTGCACCTCGTGACACTTCGCGCACGCGCACTTCTCGCGGCTGGCAAGTTGTAGTCGTGGAGCCACCCGACTCCGCAGGTCGTAGGTACTTGCTCGCCGCCGAGAACACTGTTGGGCGCGCACCAGGTTGCACTATCCCGATTGATGACAACTTCATCTCGAGTATTCATGTTCGCCTATTTATCTCTGACGGCAAATTATTTGCCGAGGACGCAGGCTCAACCAATGGAACAAGCGTCAACGAGTCTCTGATAACTGGAGCACAGCCTCTTTCGCGCGGTGACCGCATCGCAATCGGCGGAACTGTTCTAGAGGTACAGAGGTGAGACTCATCGCTACCGGCCTAACCGATGTTGGCATGGTGCGCGAAGGCAACGAAGACAATTACCTTCACGATGAGCGACTCGGTATCTATGCCGTAGCTGATGGTATGGGTGGCCACGAAGCCGGTGAGGTTGCAAGTGCAGTCGCAATCGAGGCACTTCGCGCTGGCATTGCGGGTGGCTCGCTCATCACAGAGGCTGTAATACAAGCCAATTCTGCTGTTCTCGAGAAGGCCGCCGCGAATCCTGCGATGCGCGGGATGGGCACAACTCTCACGGCTGCAATTCAGGTTGAGGGAGGGCTGCGAATCGGCCATGTCGGCGACTCGCGCGCTTATGTGTTGCGCGCCGGAATCCTTGCCCGTGTCACTGATGACCACAGCCTCGTTGAGGAGCTCGTACGCGACGGACAGATCACTCTCGAGCAAGCAGCGGTACACCCACAGCGATCAGTAATAACTCGCGCCCTCGGCATTGAGCGCGACATCAAGGTTGATGACATCTCGCTCGAACTCACAGACGGCGATCGCGTCCTTATCTGCTCTGATGGATTGAGCGGAATGGTTCGAGAGACTGAGATAAGCGCCATCATGAGACGCGAGGCAGATACCGATGCCGTGGCTCGCGCGCTTATTACAGCAGCCAACGCTGGCGGCGGCGAGGACAACATCACAGTTGTTGTTATCGATGTGATTGGCGAAGACGGTGACCCCGAGCCATCTCCGCTCCCTGAGATCGGAGTCGGACTCGTTGCCGTGCGAGCTAGAGAGGCGCGTGAGGCTGCAAGTAAAGCCGAGACCCCTCTCGGCGCGCCGAGCGCACTCGCAAGTGAATCAAGCCCCAAACCACGAAGGCGCATGCGCATCTCTCGTGGTGTGATCTTGGCTGCGTTACCTGTCGTTGCCATCATCGCTATCTGTATTGGTGTGCTCGGCTGGTATGCGCGTGGCCAGTATTACGTTGGTTACCAAGGGCAGCGAGTTGCAGTATTTCAAGGAGTGCCCGATGGGCTCGCCGGCTGGGGCCCAACGGTTGAGTGGAGCTCATACCTCTCGCGCAGCGACCTAACTCCAGCTCAGCGCGCGAGTGTCGGCGAGAACATCTCCTTCCCAAGTGAGCAACGCGCTCGAGAATACGTCTCGCGCTTCGAGGTTGACTTTGAGAAGCGCACAACGCTAACCACCACGACCTCGACGACCTCGCCGACATCCCCTACGTCTACGACATCCACAACTACGCCGTGAGCGCCGTTAGAACCCCTCTTGCTAGCCAGCGCCGCAATGCAGAGCTAGGCCTCGGAGTTGTAGCAATTCTTGTAACGGTCGGTGGCTACCTGTTACTTGCTCTCTCCTCGGCACCGGCACTCCCATCTGATTTCTGGTTCTTCCTTGCATTTATCTCAAGCCTCTTCTTTGTTGCACATATCGGCGTGCGGTTCCTTGCACCTAATGCTGAGCCGACACTTCTTCCATTGGTGACCATGCTCAACGGGCTTGGATTCGTGATGATTTCGCGACTCGATCTTGTGCTCCCTGAGAGCCAGCGAACTGCTCGCACGCAGGCCGTATGGATCGCCGTTGGGATCGGGGTCTGCTGCCTTGTGCTGGGATTGGTTCGCCACATCGATGCGCTACGCCGCTATCGCTCAATCTTCCTTGCTCTTGGGGTTGGCGCACTACTGCTTCCGCTCCTCCCAGGGCTCGGGTACGAAGCAAACAACGCTCGCCTCTGGATTCACCTCGGGCCTCTTAACTTCCAACCCGGTGAAGCGGCCAAGGTGCTTCTTGTCATCTTCTTCGCTGCATACCTCGGCGATAATCGTGAGTTGTTGCGCGCAGGCACCCGACGCATAGGTCGCATGTTTCTCCCAGCCCCCCGACACCTTGGCCCACTGCTACTTCCCTGGGCGGCAGCGATCCTCATAATGGTGCAGCAGAAAGACCTCGGATCATCTCTCCTGTTCTTTACCGTTTTTGTTGCAATGCTCTACATGGCAACAGAGCGCGTGGCCTATGTAATTATCGGCCTTCTCCTCTTCGCGATTGCAGCCTTCATTGCCTATCAGGCGTTCTCGCATGTTCAGTTGCGGGTCGATATATGGCTCGACCCTTGGAAAGACGCACAGGATCGTGGTTACCAACTCGTGCAGAGTCTCTTCGCACTTGGGTCAGGTGGGCTAAGTGGCGCGGGTCTTGGTCTCGGTCGCCCAGACCTGATCCCTTATGCATCTACTGACTTTGTCTTCTCTGCCATCGGCGAAGAGTTAGGCCTATATGGAACTGTCTCGGTAGTAATTGCTTTCTTGCTATTCGTGGGCTCTGGATTCAGGATTGCCGTACAGGCATCGAGGCCATTCCCTAAACTTCTCGCCGCTGGCCTTACCACCATCATTGGGATTCAGACGTTTGTAATTGTTGGCGGCGTCATACGCCTAATACCTCTCACCGGAGTGACCCTCCCCTTTGTCTCATATGGAGGCTCGTCACTCATTGCAAACTTTGCGATCCTTGCGCTATTACTTCGCGTCTCCGATGAGACTGCGATTGAAGCACACTTAGCAGCAGAGCAGGCAGCGCGCACAGACGCTGCAACCACAGCGTCTGGTGCTACTACATGAATAGGGCAATCAGGCGCGTTGGTTATGTAGTAGTTGCACTGCTTCTCATTATTGTTGGGCAGCTCACATACCTTCAGGTAATTGACTCGTCCAAGCTCGCCAATGACCCGCGCAACAGTCGAATATTTCTTCGCAACTTCAATCGCCCACGCGGCAAAGTCATCAGCGCCGATGGCGAGGTACTCGCAGTCTCAACCAGGACGAACGACGAGTATGGATATCAGCGCACCTACCCACAGGGCTCGCTCTTCGCACATACCGTTGGCTACCAGTCTGTAATTATTGGATCTGCTGGCGTAGAGCGTTCGTACGACAATGACCTCACCGGTCGATCTCTCGCCAACAATCCCCTGCGCTATCCATCACTGCTTCGCGGCGGAACCCAAGTAGGTGATGTTGTGCTCTCGCTGCGAGCAGACATACAACGCGCTGCAAAGGATGCACTTGCTGGTCAGCGCGGCTCTGTGACGGTTATTGACCCGAGTACCGGCGCGATTATTGCGATGTATACGAACCCTTCATTTGATCCTCAGCCACTGGCATCACACAATTCGAGTGCCGTCCAGAAGTATTACAGCGCCCTATCCGCCGATCCGTTGAACCCCGCGTTACCTCGTGCGTATCGCGAGATCTACCCGCCAGGTTCAACATTCAAGGTGGTAACCACATCGGCTGCCCTCGCAACCGGCAAGGCAACGCCTGAGAGTGTCTACCCACCCGATCGCAGTTACACGGCACCGCAAACTACTAACGCAATCAATAACTTCGGCAATAAGCCGTGTGGTGGAACTCTCCCGGAGGCATTCCGCCAGTCATGCAATGCCGTCTTTGCGAGGCTCGGCGTTGAGATGGGCGAGGAGTTTGTCCCCGAGCTCGAGGGCTTTGGATTCAACTCCGCACCGGAAATCGACATGAGCCCCGGCGCAGCGGTCAGCGTTGGTCCACAACTCGGATCCTTCAAGAATGACAAACCATCATTTGCATTAGCCGGTATCGGTCAAGGACCCGTCGCTGGTACTCCGCTTCAGATGGCACTAGTTGCAGCAGCAATCGCCAACAAGGGGATGATCATGAAGCCTCATGTTGGAGAGAAGGTCACCGATCGAGAGGGGAAGATCGTCAGGAGAGTCAAGCCATCTGCGTGGAAGAAGGCCACATCTCCAGAGATCGCAGCGACCCTGACGGAGTTCATGCTCTCAGTCGTAAATAGCGGGACCGGAACCGCTGCCCGAATCCCCGGCGTTGCAGTTGCGGGAAAGACCGGAACAGCCCAATCACCAGGGGGCCCTCCTCATGCTTGGTTTATAGCCTTCGCACCTGCTGAGGCTCCTCGATTCGCCATCTCAGTAATCATTGAGCGCGGTGGATCTGTCGGCGACGAAGCCACCGGAGGTCGAGTAGCGGCTCCCGTCGCCGCAAAAGTTCTACGTGCACTCCTTGGAGTGAAGTGACCCAACACCCATTACCCCTATCCACCAAGTAGTTTGAGACCACCCATGCCGAACGAACCCCGTGTAATCGCAGATAGATACGAGATAGTTGAGCTAATCGCGCGCGGCGGAATGTCCGAGGTATTCCTCGCTCAAGACCGCCGGCTATCTCGGCCGGTTGCGATCAAGATCCTTGCTGGCGAACTCTCTCGTGATCCAAGTTTTGTTGAGCGCTTTCGTCGCGAGGCACAAGATGCAGGAAACCTGAGCCACGCCAACATCGTCTCGGTCTTCGACTGGGGACAAGATGGCGATACTTCATTCATAGTGATGGAGTACATCGATGGCCGCTCGGTGCGCAATCTCATTGATACTCGCGGCCACCTAGATGATATTCAGGTAGCTGGGATTGGTGGCGAGATCGCAGCGGCACTCTCATCCGCTCATGCTGCTGGAGTGGTGCATCGCGACATTAAGCCCGCGAACATTTTGATCTCAACCTCCGGCAAGGTAAAGGTCACAGATTTTGGTATCGCTCACGCGAGTAGTGCAGGTACTGAGCTAACTCGCGCCGGATCTGTAATGGGCACTGCTACTTACTTCTCGCCCGAACAGGCACAGGGGCTCGCTGTTGACGCGCGATCCGATGTGTACTCCCTCGGGATCGTTCTCTACGAGATGTCAACGGGGAGCCCGCCATTCTCTGGTGATAATCCTGTTGCTATCGCATACCAACAGGTTCAAGACGTAGTGCCACCACCCTCAACACGCAACCCTGCAATTGCTGCTGGGCTAGAGAAGATCATTCTCACCGCTCTTGAGAAGAACCCAGACGATCGATATGCAACTGCAGATGACATGCGTGCAGACCTACTTAGGTTTAGGCGCGGCGATGAGGTAATTGGTGGAGTGCTTACCGCCACAGGAGTAAATGTCCCCACCACTCTCACCCCTGCCGTAGCTGTGGTCGGCGTTGGGGCGGCAGCGGCTGGTGCTGCGGTAGCGCGCCCACGACAGGCGCCGCGCGGCCGTAATCGCGGAACCATTATCTCTATCTCCGCGATTATTGCGGTGTTGATTCTTGTTCTTGGTGGATTACTAATCTCTCGCGTTGGATCACAGAGTTCAGGGGGTCGCATCGACGTCCCGGATGTGACGAACTTGCTTGAGAATGCGGCCAAATCAAAGCTTGAGAGCCTCGGCTTTAAGGTCACCTCAGAGCAGTCATCGAGCACTCTCCCCAAGGGCCAGGTATTCGCACAGGATCCAGAGGGCGGCACTCTGCTCGCTAAGGGCGAGAGCGTAAACCTGCGTGTCAGCGGAGGACTAGGCAAAGAGAAGGTTCCGCCTGTCGAGGGCAAGGATCTTGAGACTGCGCGCGCTGATCTAAATCTTGCAGGGTTTAAGAGTATCGAGGTCAAGGAAGAGGCGAGCGAGACCATCGCAGTGGGTCTTGCTATTCGCACCACCCCCGCTGCAGGGCGTTCAGTCGTTATAACTCAACCCATCACACTATTTGTCTCACTCGGCAAGCCCAAGGTTGCTGTTCCACAGATTGCGCAGGGTCTAACGCTCTCTGATGCAATCACACTTCTTAAAGAAGCCGGGCTAACCGCTCAGGCTGTACTGCAGCCCTCAGATACCGTCGC
>JBAWWI010000071.1:0-10700 GCA_037146835.1 Actinomycetes bacterium
GCCCAGGAGGAGCGCTCGAGGCCTCAGCTGAGATCCGTCTCGCTGCTGCACATATTGGAGCTGTTGATCAATCGCTTCGCGGTGTGACGGGGGCGCTAGCGCTCTTAGTGGATCCAATCGCCGCGGCGTCGCTTGAGTCGATGGCGAGTTCGCTAAAGAAGAACATCGAGGCGCTTGAAGCAATCCTCGACGCTGGTTTGGTTGATGCTGACCACCTTGAGGAGCTCAACGAAGCTTTGGTTGAGGTAAAAGATGCGCAGTGGGCTGTCAGCAATGATCGCATCAAAACTGCGCGCTCGATCGCTGGCCTGCTTTATGGGCTCGACCCTGCAACCAATCATGGAGCGGTGGCAGCGATGCACTCGGTTCAGGTTGCGCTCTCGGCTATAGATCGTTTAGAGGTCCGCGGGCGTGACTCCGCTGGACTCCAACTATTTGTAACAAACCCGGCGCTAGATCTAACCGCCCCTGAGGTGCTTTCAATTGTTGAGCAGCGCGCAGACGATCGGCTTTATCGAGGTGGCGCTGTTGGCATCGTTGATGGGGCTCTCGTATTTGTATATAAAGCGGCTGCAGAGATAGGCGAATTGGGCGACAACGTGGAGGCGCTTAGGCGTAGCATCTCGGAGGATGCGCTTCTTCATCTGGCGATCATGGGTGATAGCGCGCAAATTGCAGTGCTCGGCCATACGCGCTGGGCGAGTGTTGGGATTATCTCCGAGGCCAATGCGCACCCGCTAAATAGCGTCGAGGCTGCGGGCGCTGGCTTGAGCGTTGCCGGTCCGTATGTAGCTGCCGCACTAAACGGCGATGTCGATAACTTCCGTGAGCTGATCGAAGCGCACTCGCTCTTAATCCCCTCTGAGATAACCACTGACGCGAAGGTGATACCTGCGCTTGTCTCGCGAGCGATTACTGCAAACGAAACCGTTCTAAGTGACGATGCCGACCTCTCGGGTTCACTCATTGCAGCGTTCTCTAAGACGGTCGCCAGCTTTGAGGGCAGCGTGGCAATCGCTGCGCACTCTGGTGCTGATCCAAATCAACTCTTGCTTGCATTGCGCGGTAGTGGTCAGGCACTCTACATAGGCCTTGCAGACGACTCTTATGTCGTTGCGAGTGAGCCCTATGGAGTTGTTGAGGAGGCGAGTCAATACGTACGCCTCGATGGCGAGACACCAAGCGATCCAGATAATCCAGAGGCGAGCCGCGGGCAGATCGTTGTGCTCGATGCCACTCTTGCGGGCTCGTTAGCGGGAATCAGGCGCTTCTCTTACGACGGTTCTGTGATCGAGGTGGGCGCGGAAGATCTGGCGCGTGCAGAGGTCACGACTAGGGATATAGATCGTGGAGCCTTTCCCCACTTCTTGCTCAAAGAGATCTCGGAGTCTCCGGCATCGTTCCGCAAGACGCTGCGAGCGAAGTTGATTGAGCGCGATGGGGCGCTTGTTGTAGACGTTGGTAGCGATGCTCTCCCTGATTCAATTCGGGAGAAGCTGTCATCCGGTGCGCTGCGCCGTGTGCTTGTTATAGGTCAGGGAACCGCCGCTGTGGCGGGGCAGAGTCTCGCCGCAGCGCTCGCGGACCTCGCAGGCTCCCAACTTGTCGTTGAGGCGCTTCCAGCGACTGAGCTGTCAGGGTTTCGCCTAAGCGAAGACATGACAGCGACTCTTGTCATCGCAATTAGTCAGAGCGGAACCACAACCGATACGAATCGAACTGTCGACTTAGCAAGGAGTCGAGGTGCTGTAGTCATCTCTATCGTGAATCGACGCGGTAGTGATCTAACAGATCGAAGCGATGGAGTGCTCTACACCTCTGATGGTAGAGACGTGGAGATGAGCGTTGCCTCCACAAAGGCTTTCTACGCTCAGATAGCTGCAGGGTTCCTCTTGGCATTTGCGATTGCTTCGGCGGTTGGTGCTGACCTTGGTGACCGGCAAGAGTTTCTAGCCGCTCTGCGCGATCTGCCCGCAGCGATGGAGGTCGTCCTTTCTCGTCGTTCTGCCGCGCGTGCTATTGCAGAGAACTTCGCGCCGTCGAAACGCTATTGGGCTGTGGTCGGGAATGGCCGCAATCGCATCGCAGCTCAGGAGATTCGAATCAAACTCTCCGAGCTTTGTTATAAGTCAATTGCATGCGATGCGACTGAGGATAAGAAGCACATCGACCTCTCAGCTGAGCCTTTAATTTTGGTCTGTGCTGCTGGGCTGAGTGGGTCAATCGCTGACGATGTTGCGAAGGAACTCGCGATCTACAGAGCGCACAAGGCCACTGCGATTGCGTTTGTGAATGATGGAGAGGAGCGCTTTGGAGCGGCACTTGCAACCTTCCCGGTGCCCGTTACGCACCCAGATCTAGGGTTCGTCCTCTCCGCTATGGCTGGTCACCTATTCGGGTATGAAGCAGCTCTTGCAATAGATGCTTCAGCAATTCCGCTTCGCGAGTCGCGCGCTGCAATCGAGGATGCATATGGATCTTCAGCGCTCATCAATCAGAGTGGATACTCAAGCCTCGGCGAGGCGATTACTCCGCTTGCAGAGCGGTTCTTTGGCTTCCTTCGTGTAGGTGGATATGACGGTTCGTTAGAGGCAGGGACCGCGGTTCGTCTCGCATCGCTATTTAGGTATGCAACTGGGATAGTCCCACTCGAAGTGTTCGCAGTTGAGTGGGGGATTGTTGGAACGCCAGCGGTTGTTATCGAATGGCTAACTACTGCCTTAACGCTCGCAATTGACGAGCTGACCCGACCGATCGATGCGATTAAGCACCAGGCCAAGACAGTGACCGTTGGAATATCGCGTTCAGACGATGCGCTGCTGCGCGCTCCACTTGTTCAGGCAGTTCTCGCAGCTGGTGCCGCACGCGACAACCTCGGATATCGCGTCCTGCGCACGCTGGTTGCTCTCGACGCGGCAGTTGAGAAGGTAGAGGGATCTACTCGCTACCGAATCGATGGAGACCCTGCGTCGGATGATGCTGTGATCGCAGTTGTAGAGCGCTCCGGAGTAGGCGCAACGCTGGTATCACGCACTGAGAGAGACCCTAGATTGCGCGGCACGAAGCAACTTGTAGCAGTTGAGGGCGAGGTCACGATTGCTCGGGGTCGAAGCGATGGTCGCATCGTTGTGATTGTCCCCGAGGTTAAGGGCGCAGACTGTGTTGGTCTCA
This sequence comes from Actinomycetes bacterium, assembly GCA_037146835.1. GTDB lineage: Bacteria > Actinomycetota > Acidimicrobiia > IMCC26256 > IMCC26256 > IMCC26256. The sequence continues at coordinate 3,172 of JBAWWI010000071.1, forward strand.
CCCTGCTGCACCTTGATCTGCACGAGAACCTTCCGCCAGAGGTTGCCCGAGGCGTGTTGTCTGGTTACCGAAATCGCTATGCCGCTATCCGCAGTGCAGTCACAGAGACCGAACCAACATTTGATGACGCTCTACTTGGCGACGTCTTAATGGCGGATCTTTTGACAGTGCCGGTTTATACGCTCGCTGATCGCTGGCGCGAGAGGTGAACAACGTCGTAGGCATGGGTGCAGATCTTCTTGATGTCGAGAGATTTCGCGCGGTGCTTATTCGAAGACCAGGGTTAGAGGAGCGGTGCTTCACCGAGAGCGAAAGGTTCTCTATCGAGGAGCGACGGGACAGAGTTCCGGGGTTAGCTGCGCGTTTCGCTGCTAAAGAAGCGGTTATGAAGGCGCTAGGTGTTGGTATAGGAGCGTTCGCGTTTCGAGATGTTGAGGTAAAACGGGAGTCCAGCGGTGAGCCACTTCTGCTGCTCCATGGTAAAGCTGCACGTTTATCAGAGGCGCGAGGTGTGAGCGAGTGGCGTATCTCGCTATCTCATACATCGAGTAATGCGATGGCCGTCGCCCTCGCCTTGGGTTAATCGGATGCAGCGGGTACTGACTCCCAGTGAGATGGCAGAGGCGGACCGTAGGACGATTGATGCGGGTACTCCCTTTGGTGCTCTAGTTGAGCGCGCTGGTCGTGCTCTCGCACGCGAGGTGCTAGCTGTTCTCAGCGGGGCCTATGGCAAGCGGGCAGTAATTATCTGTGGTCCAGGCAATAACGGGGCCGATGGAGTGGTGGCAGCGAGGGTTCTACGTTCTCGGGGTGTGAGGTGTGGGGTCTTCGCATTGACTTCGCCGCTCGACCGGAGTGCGGTGGCCCGAGAGATTGAGTGCTGTGATGTGTTGGTCGATGCGATGTTCGGAACTGGATTTCACGGAGCATTGGATGGCGATGCAGCATGGATCGCCGAGCAGACAAATCAACGCTCCGATGGCCTGCATACTTTTCGAGTCGTGGCCGTTGACATCCCGAGCGGGGTCCAAGGCCTCACCGGGGCGACACTCGGTAGCGCTGTTAGTGCTGATCGCACAGTGACATTCGGCGCTCTGAAACCTGGTCTACTTTTCGAACCAGGGCGCGGCCTCTGTGGTTCGATAACTGTCGCTGAGATAGGTATTGAGATCAGCGAAGGCACTCTGCTCGGGTTAGTCGACGAGCAGAGCGTTCGCGAATGGATTCCGCAACGAATGGCGAATGACCATAAGTGGGCGCTGGGTCCGGTCATGGTCATCGGAGGATCTCTTGGCATGGCCGGTGCGCCACGCCTCTCCGCCGCGAGTGCACTCAGGGCAGGGTCCGGAGTTGTGGTCGTCTATTCGCCAGATCCAAGTGGCGCCGAATCGCCCGCCGATTCGCCGCGACAGGGCACGAGGCAATCCACCGAATCGCCCGCCGAATCGGCGCGACAGGGCAGGGGCTCATCCGCCGAATCGCTCGCCGAATCGCCGCTACGGGGCGGGGCGCACTCCGCCGAATCCGCCGAAACGCCCGCAGAATCGATAGAGCCACCAGTCTCTTGGGGCAGCGAGGTAATTACTCGAGTCATTCCGTTGGGCCAGGAGGGGCATCTAAACAGCGACTCGTCGGAGTACTTGATAGAGGCCGCTCGTCGATTCGATGCAGTCCTAATTGGCCCGGGGCTCGGTGCAGATCATGGGGTTGCAGAGATGGTGAGGGCACTCATCTGCGCAGTGACGGCCCCAATAGTTCTAGATGCAGATGGCCTCAATGCGCTCGGCGGAGATCTCTCTCCTCTTCGGGAGCGTGCAGAGTTAGGGCTAGGTCCATTGATCCTCACCCCGCATGAGGGCGAGTTCGAGCGACTCTCGGGGGAGGTCGGCTCAGATCGGGTCGCTGCCGCTCGAGGGCTGGCAAGAGATGCCGCGGCAACAGTGCTCTTAAAGGGCCCAACGACAGTTATCGCTGAGCCGGATGGAACTGCTTACATCGTAGATTCAGGGGGTCCATGGCTTGCGACAGCGGGATCGGGTGATGTTCTGGCCGGAATTATCGCCGCGCTGCTTGCCTCAGGCATCTCGCCGGGGAGGGCCGCTGCCGCTGGGGCTTGGCTCCACTGCCGCGCGAGCGACTTCGCGGGGCATACTTGCCTTGTGGCCAGTGATTTACTTTCTGCGATACCCGCTGCATGGCCCAGATTTAGTGGCACGATGACAGATCAGCATCAATAATCAACCAGAGCACCAGGAGCCCCAATGGCGATTGTCAGCGAAATTATGACCTCAGAGGTCAGAACAGTTCACCCGGATATGAGCATCATTGAGGTCGCGTCAGTCCTCGCCGATGGCTCGATCGGTGCTGTCCCTGTGGTGAATGACGCAGACGAATTTGTTGGGTTACTTCGCGACGAAGACCTGCTGCTGCGCGAGGCCGGCATTCATGTACCGACAACGATTGCGCTTCTGCCTGGTATTGAGTTCACTCTCCCGAGCCACTTGAAGCGTTTCGATGAGGAACTACGTATCGCCGCGGCCTCCACCGTCGGAGAACTTATGCAGACTGATCCCGAGACGGTGGGCCCGGATACTTCGCTAGAAGATCTCGCGACTCTGATGCATGACAAGCAGGTCACCCACGTTCCGGTTATCGACGGTAATGGCAAGGTCGTAGGTATCGTTGCCAGAGGAGATGTAATACGCCACCTCGCACGGGCAAAGTGACCCCACGTTTTCGCCCTGCACGTGTCGAGGTTGATCTCGCAGCGGTTCGATCCAATATTCGACGCCTAGTTAGCGACTCTGCTCCGGCAGAGGTCCTTGCGGTTGTCAAGGCCGATGCTTACGGCCATGGAGCTTTGCCAATTGCTCGTTGCGCGTTGGAGGCTGGAGCGACGCGCTTAGGTGTAGCGATAGTGGAGGAGGGCGCGCTGCTGCGTGCTGCAGGGATTACAGCGCCAATTCTCCTGTTGTCGGAACCCCCGGCAAGTGTTGCTGATGCCGTTGTAGCCAATGGATTGACCTCAACGGTCTACACCGAGGCAGGCATAGATGCGTTAGGGCGCGCTGGGCGAGACGCTGGTCAAGCGATCCCGGTGCATCTCAAAGTGGATACTGGCATGCATCGGGTCGGTTGCACTACAGAGGACGCGCTCGCACTAGCTCAACGAATAGTGGCGGACTCTGGCCTAATTCTCGAGGGAGTGTTTACGCATTTCGCAACTGCAGATGAGACAAACTCCAAATTCGTAGATACGCAGATGGAGCGATTTAGTTCGGTACTCGCTGATCTTGAGAGCGCTGGAATACATCCAGTCCTTACACACTCCGCCAATTCGGCTGCTGCACTTACTCGCCCAGACGCGCGGCAGAGCATGGTGCGTTTAGGAATCACGATCTATGGCATCGCTCCTAGCCCTGAGCTTGAGCCACTAGACGGTCTGACTCAAGCCCTTAGCTTCACGAGCGAAGTTACATTCGTTAAGCGGCTGAGCGCAGGCGATCGGCTCTCTTACGGCCAGCGTTATGAATTGATGAGTGCCTCAACAATCGCAACGATTCCAGTCGGCTATGCAGACGGGGTGCCTAGGCGCCTCGGCGAAGTTGGCGGAGAGGTCCTAATTGCAGGGCAGCGATTCCCGATTTCGGGGAGCATAACGATGGACCAACTCCTAGTAGATGTTGGTGATGTCGATGTATCAATCGGTGACGAGGTTGTTTTCTTAGGAAAACAAGGCGACGAGGAGATAACAGCAAGCGAATGGGCCGCTCTACTGAATACGATTGCATATGAAATTGTCTGTGGGATTGGCCCGCGGGTTCCGAGGGAGTACAGAGAATGAGCGCACGCAATAAGACCTTCGTAGGGCTCGCAGTAGTGGCAGCAACAGCCGCCGCAGTCTGGGGCGCAGAGCAGGCCGCGGTTCGCCGCTCACGCAGACAAGAGGACCCCGACGCACTTAACGAGTTCATGCCAGCTTTCGATGAGACCCATACCTTCCCGAGTCATGATGGCGGAGTAATCCACGCAATTAGCCGCGGCGAGGGGCCTCCGATAGTTCTCTCGCATGGCGTCACCCTCTCAGTAAGAACCTGGGCTAAGCAGATGGAGTTTCTCCCAGGGGCAGGGTTTCGCGCCATCGCCTTCGATCACCGTGGTCACGGTAAATCTGTCGCCGGATCTTCGGGGCACACGATTGAGAACCTCGCGTGGGATGTTCGAACTGTCCTTGAATCAATGGACCTGCATGACGCGGTCTTAGTGGGTCACTCAATGGGGGGCATCGCAGTACTGGCATTCATGGTGACATTCCCCGAGATAGCTGCTGAGCGAGTCTCGGGCATAGTGATGCTCTCCTCAATGGCTCGAACCCCGCTATCAGGCCACGAAGGACTTGCTCGTTTCGTTGGTGCGATTAGCGACCGTGGCCCTGACGTCACCGGGCTTCTTAATCGACGCGATCTTGGCTATTTGATGAGCCGTGTTGGCTTCGGGAGCGAAGCGTTGCCGAGCCACATCGAGCTAACCCGAGAGATGGTTCTTGAGTGCCCGACAGAGACGCGTAGGGCGGCGGGTAGAGCACTCCTTAATCTTGATCTCGTGGAGAAGATCGCCTCGATCAGGATGCCTACTCTTGTCATTGGTGGGACTGCAGATGTTTTGACTCCTCCGGCGGAGGCACGACGAATGGCTGCGACAATTCCTGGTGCGTCGTTAGAGATCGTTCCACGCGGAGGGCACATGCTGATGTTCGAGCGTACCGACCTCGTAAACGACTTGATCTCGTCGTTTGCTCGCAGGGTTCAGCACAGCTCTGCGAGCTCAGGCTCCTAAGCACCTCTGCGAGTCGAGTTATATGCAGTCACTTGACTCTCTGAGAACCGATGCACTCATCTGCCGAAACTGCAGCCTCTGCGAGACGCGCACCAATGTTGTATTCGGTTCAGGTAATCCCAGCGCTGATCTCATGTTTGTCGGGGAGGCCCCGGGAGCGCAGGAGGACTTGACCGGCGAGCCCTTTGTCGGGCGCAGCGGGAGACTACTCACAAGCCTGATCGAGGGAATCGGGCTAACGCGAGATCAGGTCTACATCTCCAATGTCGTGAAGTGCCGCCCGCCGGGCAATCGAGATCCAGAGCCTGGTGAGGTAGCAGCCTGCGCCCCGATCATCGCTTCGCAGATTGAGTACATCTCACCTCGAGTTCTAGTAACGCTAGGAAATTTTGCAACAAAGCTGCTTTTAGAGACAAAGACCGGCATCACTAAGTTGCGAGGGACCCCTGTCGCATACCGTGGGGGCGTGCTCATCCCTGTTCTCCACCCTGCTGCAGTTGCGCGTCGTGGTTCCGCTGGCCTCATTGAGGCACGTAGCGATTTTGAGGCGATCAAGCTTGCATTGGCTAGCGACCCCTCGGAGGTGAAGCAATGACTTCAATCTCTTTAATAACTAGCAGCGTTGACACAACCCGAGCTCTTGGTGGAGCCCTCGCTGAGATTCTTCGCGAGGGAGATTTAATTATCCTCACCGGGGATTTAGGTGCCGGGAAGACCGCACTTGCTCAGGGAATCGGTGCCGGTCTAGGTGTCACAGAGCCAATGTTGAGCCCAACATTCACAGTTGTTCGAGAATACATTGGCCGCCTTCCTATCCAGCACCTCGATATTTATCGATTGGGTCATATGCAGGAGGTCTTAGACCTTGGCATCGACGAAGTTCTAGATAACGGCGTAACCATTGTGGAGTGGGGTGACGCCGCTCTTGATGCTCTCGGCGATGAGAGGCTCGAGATAACACTCTCGTTACTTCCTGAGGGTGGGGATAACGATCGCTTGCTTGTGCTTCAAACATTCGGCGAAGCCTGGAGCAGCCGATCAGATGCGTTGACAGTCCTCGTGGGTTCGATGCAGTGACAACAATTCTTGGAATAGATACCGCAACTAGTCATGTGAGTATTGCGATCGCGGTTGATGGCGTAATTCTTGGCGAGTCAAGCCTCCCGGCTGATCGACGCCATGCAGAGGTGCTCACGCCCGCGCTGCAGGTGCTCTTCTCCGAGGCTGGGTTGCGCCCAAAGAATCTTGATGCGATCGGTGTAGGGATTGGCCCTGGTTTATTTACGGGTTTAAGAGTGGGTGTAACAACTGCGATGACGATGGGCCACGCACTTGGCGTCCCAGTAGTTCCAGTATCGACCCTCGACATTCTTGCTCTACCCCATGCTCGCGACGGGAGAGTTGTCGCATCTGTGCTCGATGCACGCCGCAAAGAAGTGTTCTGCGCAACATATAGAACCGGGGTCCTCGATCACGGCGATCCAGTGATTGAGCGCCTCACTGATGATGAGGTTGGATCGGCGCAGGAATTTCTCCATCGGTTGCTCCAACTTGGAGAGAGAGTCCTCGTTGTCGGAGGTGGTGCAGGGGTCTACGCAGAGGTTTTCGGTGGCCATGACTCAATCGAGGTTGCCGGCCCTGAGTACTCGGTTCCGAGCGGCGGAGTCTTAGTTCTTAGGGCAGCGAGGGACCTCGAGAATGGCATGGGCCAACTAGCCGACTCAGTGCGCCCCCGTTACCTGCGTAAGAGTGACGCTGAGCTTAATTGGAACAAGGCCGGCAAATAATGGCGGGCATGATTGTTGATATAGCCCCAATGCGTCGGCGTCACCTCCCCGCTGTAATTGCTATCGAGAAGCAGGTCTATCCGCGCCCTTGGTCGCGCACCCTGATGCTCGGTGAACTGGATCTAAAAGAAAGCCGCGCTTACTTCGTTGCACGCGATGGACGTCGTGTCATCGGATATGCAGGGATCATGTTCGTTGGCGATGAGGGGCACATCACTACGATCGCTGTGGACCCAGGAGCGCAGCGCAGTGCTATCGGAATGAGGCTCATGCTTGCACTCGCTAAGTCGTCGCTTGAGCGCGGTGTCAACGCAATGACCCTTGAGGTGCGCGCATCTAATCGCGCCGCTCAGGGTCTCTATAAACGATTTGGTTTTGTATCTGTAGGTGCCCGAAAGGGTTACTACCAAGACAACGCAGAGGATGCGTTCATCATGTGGGTTCGAGATATCGATAGCGCTGAGTATGGGGACCTCCTAGCTCAATACTCGCTGCGCTACGCCTCAAGCACAAGGTTTGAACTCCCAAGAATCGTTAGCGGGGAGATGTCGTGACGACAATTCTTGGAATCGAAACTTCATGCGATGAGACCGCTGTGGCGGTAGTGGTAGATGGATTAGACATACGTTCGAATGTGATCTCGACCCAAGTCGAGCTCCACGCACGATTTGGTGGTGTTGTTCCCGAGGTAGCGAGTCGCGCTCACCTTGAGTCAATCAATGCAGTAATTACAAAGGCTTTAGATGAAGCAGGGGTAAGCCTCGGAGAGTTAGACGCAGTAGCGGCATGCCATGGCCCAGGTCTCGCAGGGGCACTTCTCGTTGGAGTAAGTGCCGGGAAGGCTCTTGCACTTGTGCTCGATGTTCCTTACGTGGGTGTCCATCATCTCGAGGCACACCTACATGC
>JBAWWI010000072.1:0-10470 GCA_037146835.1 Actinomycetes bacterium
GCGCTCCAGACGCGAGGTAGGTCGATAGGAATTTCAAACGCCTGCTCAATCTCTGGATCGTCTGGGTGCAAGAAGATGTCGAGAGGTCTAAGGCCATCTCCCCAGCAGCGCTTTAGAAACTCAGCGTCGCCGAGGATCGCGATCTCCTCTGTAGAGAGTTGCGCAAGATCATCAGCAAGGAAGCATGGCCCACCGCACAGTGCAGCAATAGCGGCTAGTAGTCGTGATTCGTGCGGTGCATATCCAGCGGTATCGAGACCGTCAGAGCCCCAGGCCATAACAATGTCGGGGTCACAATCAAACCACCTTCGCTGTAGTGCCCAGCGGGCTGCAATGTTTCGTGCCTGCGCGACAACTCCGCGGTACCCGGTCCAGTCATTCGCTGGGTGACCGAACTCCATATGTACTCGAGGCATCGCTGTGTCATGCCCAATTCTGTTTCCATGGCAGAGACCAACCGCAGGGAGCATCGGCATTCCGCAGCCGAGCACATATCGATCCTCGCCAAAGCCATCGATAAAGGCGCTTAGACCAAGTCGAAGCGCCTCTGTGCCGGTAACCGAGTGGTCGTATCGCGTTGCGGTTTGGGAGGCGAAATAAAGGAAATCGAGCTTCACCATGTCGAAGCCCCAATCTCGAACCTGTTCGCCGAGCCCGCGTAGAAAACTCAATACCTCCGGATTGCTTGCGTCGAGCGACCACCGGTTGTGCCGGGGCTCAATTAAAGGCATATTTGTTGATGTATCCAGCAGGCACCACTCGGGGTGCTCGGTGCCGATTCCAGCTCCATCGGGGATAACCATAAAAGGTGCGAGCCAGAGACCACTTCGGCATCCGAGTGCATTAATGGAGGTAACCATCTCGCCCATGTCATCTGGCCAATGCCTATTTGCCCACCACGCTCCATAGCCTTTCTGCCAGCCATCATCAATCTGCACGAGATCGAAACGTGCGTCCGGAATCTTCTCTCGCATAAGGCGCGCATTGTTGAGAACATCTTCTGGCTTAACGTTGAGACCAAAGTGGTACCAAGATTCCCAACCAAGAATTGGAGCACCGCTCCATTTGCGCGCCTCCATCGCCTCGCCGCTTGCGGCAGCATCGGCCTCGACGGCAGTCAGGGCATCAGCTGCAGAACTAAAAGCGAAGACCTCGCTCTTCACTATTGCAGCGGCCTCAACATGTAGCTCTAGGTCTGTCGTCTCTCCAGCGGCGAAACCCCATGTGTCTGGGATAGCACTCAGCACGGGTGCGCCCGCAGACTGAATGGTTAGTGCTCCCTTGTCCCAATTGATGGCGGTTACGAAGCGGTGAGCGGTTCGAGCGGACGCGCTAATAGCGCCCATCGGTCCGGCAAATGCACTCCGCCACCAAGAGCGACCTGGATCATCTGCACTTCGTACCCCGGCCCACGACCACGAGTCGTAGCCCTCTACTAAACGAGTCTCGAAGTTGCCTGAGGCGAGAGCGGTAAAGGTAAAGCGGTCTACGACTGAATCGACCTCAGCCGCCCACGAGAGATTCATCGTGCATGCGCGAACTTGATCAGGGTCGAGTGCAACCTCAAACACTGGAGATCCGTCTACGCCCCCACACCGTGCAGTTGCACCATCAACTATCCACTCGCCGCGAGGGATATGAGCGATGCCGTTGACAGAGATGCTCGCCATTACTGGGCCGATGGCGAAACTGGTCTCAACAAATTGGATCGTAAACGTAGCGTCGTTATGGAGAGCGACTACTAACAAATCACTTGAGAGAGAGCGGTCGTCGATTCCTTGGCTATCAGGTCGTTTGATCACTGAATCCTCAATCTTTTCATTGCGCCGCTTCCTAAGTTCGTTTCTCTACTGCGCGCTACTGCACGCGGTGCGCTCCGGCACTTGCATGTACCGCGAATGCTTGCGCCTTATTGTCGGTTAGGTGTTCGTACTCATCGGCTGCGGCTTTAGCGATCTCCCGAACCTCTGCAGTTGGCGCTAGCGCTACTACGCATCCTCCGAATCCAGCACCGGTAAGGCGTGCCCCGATAGCGCCGTGCTTGACGAGTAACTCAACAAGTGTGTCGATAGCGGGGAGCGAGACGTCAAAATCGTCTCGCAGGCTTGCATGGCCTGCGCTGAGTATTGAGCCGATTCCAGCCAGATCGTTGTTGATTAGTGCGGTGATAAAAGAATCAACTCGTGCAATCTCCGATACAACGTGTCTTGCATACGGATTATCTGCAACTTCATCGGTGCTCGCATCGCGAAGTGATCTGTACCCAAGGCGGGCAGAGACTTCTTCGCAGGATGCTCTTCTCTCTGCATATGCACTCGACTCGAGAACGCGTGAGATTCCTGAATGCACAACTAAAACAGCGAGCGAATCTGGAATTGCTATGGGAGTAACCGACAGATCTCTGCAGTCGATTCGCAGAGCATGGTCCTCCACTCCGAGGGTTGATGCAAGCTGGTCCATATTCCCAACTGGTACTCCCACAGCCTCGATCTCGGCGGCTTGTGCAGCGAGCGCTAATTCCCGCGGATCGGGCTCGATACCACTTGCATTGCAGAGCGAGAGGATCAAAGCGACAGTAAGCGCTGCGCTCGATGAGAGCCCTGCCCCAATCGGGAGCGTTGAAGTAAGTGCCAGATCAAGCCCTGGGACATCAGCGCCTAAACGAATCGCTGCTCGTACAGAGGCTGAGAGAAAAGATCCCCACGATTGACCATGATTCGCTGCGCCATAGCGATTAGTGGAGACGCGCTGAGAATCTGTATTTAGATCCAGAGAGACTGCAGTGATCTGGTCATCTTCTCGCCTTACGCAGCCGACTAGAACCTCGCGATCTATGGCCATGGGCAGGACAACCCCGTCGTTGTAATCGACGTGCTCTCCTATGAGATTGACTCTCCCGGGCGCAGATACAACGAGAACCTCGCTCTGGATACTTGGTGCCGCCTCGTTAGCGGCGCTGAGACGCTCAATAATCCGAGCGATCCGAAGGTCTGTTGTCTGCTTCTCCACGTGGCAGATCCTACGGTGGTGTCTACTTGGAGGCGAGAGCGTCGCGAAGATGTTTCGCAGCGGTCTCAGGCAGTAGCGGGTTGGAGAGTACGCGGCTCCCGACCTCGGCCGCTGCTACGTAACGCTGGACATTCTCAGATCTCAGAGCCGGGGCGAAGTGGATATGGAGATGCGCCCCCGGGCTTGGAGTAGCTGGTGAAGTTTCTTGGTGGATCCACATCATGTATGGCATCGGGGCATCGAATAGACGGTCGTAACTCTCCACGACGGTATTGAGAGCCGCCGCTAATCCGTCGCGCGAATCGCTCGTGAGAAGATTTAGTGAACCAATATGGTCGTTAGGCGTCAAGAGAATCTCGTACGGGTAACCAGCAGCGTACGGAACGCTGGCACTCCATCCGTTCGAGTCATAAACGAGCCGCTCGCGTTCTGCATCTGATTCAGTCGCGAAATCCGCACAGATTGAGCAGCCGTGCTCCGCCAATACTTCAGCCTCAATTCTCTGCAGCGGGGGAACGAAACCGAATGCATATATCTGTCCATGGGGGTGGGGGATCGTGGCCCCAACCTCGCCTCCGCGATTCTCAAAAATAAGTACGGAGCAAATCTCTGGCGTGTTGAGCAATGCCTCTGTGCGCTCTGCCCATAGATCAACTACGCGTCTGCAACCATCAATGCCTATCGTTGCCAGCGAGCCGGAGTGCTCTGGTGCGTATAGGACTACCTCAGCAGCGCCGACCGCAGGTGCGACCATCTCTCCAGCCGCGGCAATTGCATCGAAATCTGTAGGTTCGCCAGAGACAAGTGCAGGCCACCTGTTGGTAAATGCGTAAGCGTCGTACTCGCCTGGAGTCTCTAAACCCCCAGGGCAGAAGGGGCAGTCTTCTGTAGGTAGATTGGGGCGATCCTGACGATTCCCAACGATGAGAACCCACTCGCGCGTAAGCGGATCGAGGCGAAACTCGTGCCCATTTGTTGAAGATTGGTTCGGCGGTGTGTCCACGGTATCCAGACTAATTATTGGTTTGTTTCTTACTCTGTCTTCTTGTTTACTGAAATGAGGGCAGAACCTCTGCAGCGAACCAGTCGATTGCGTCGGTATCGAAGGGAGCGCGAACCGCGAGGTTGACCTGCTGCGCTCCCGACTCAATGTATGCACCTACCTGATCGAGCATCTCGCTGGCGCTGCCCATAAGAACCCCCGGCCTTACTCCCTCGCTCATCTTGCCGAACTGAGCAAGCAGAGACTCCTCGTCTAGCGCTATGCCTACATTTACGCTACGAAATACCTCAGAGGGGTCTCGACCTAACCGTTCGCAGTGAGCGTCCAGAACTGAGTTTTTATGTGCGAATACCTCTGGCGAGATGAATGGGACATTCCAGCCGTCGGCGCGTTGAGCGGCGATACGTAGCGTTACCTTCTCGCCCGACCCGCCAACCCAGATCGGAAGTCGACTCTGAACAGCCTTGGGCTCGCATTGTGCGCGCTCAAGAGTGAAGAACTCGCCTGTGAAAGTTGATTCCTGCTCTGTGAGAAGTAGCCGAATACAGGTAAGCGACTCCTCCATCATGCGCAGGCGCTCCCCGACACTGCCGAACGGGATTCCATAGGCGCGATACTCGCGACCCAACCATCCGCCTCCTAACCCAAGCGTGACTCTTCCATTCGAGAGCTGATCGAGGGTTGCCATTGCGTTGGCTAGTACCGCAGGGTGGCGGTACCCGGCAGAGTAGACAAGACTTCCGCAGCGCACCCGCGATGTAGCGGCGCAGAGGGCAGCGTGGCTAACTACCGACTCGAGCGAGTGCGGGTTACCGGATCCATCTGCGGCGTAGAAGTGGTCCCAGATGGAGATCCAATCGAACCCGCTCGCCTCGATACCGCGCCAGAGCTCAGTTAGTTCGGGAATGCTCGTGTTCTGAAGGCCCGTATGGACTCCGAAGATCATGCTCCGAACCATAACTGAAGGGCCGTGCCGGTAAGGTGCGCAGATGCTCTCGATTGATGTCTGGCCAGATATGAACGACCCGGTGCTCGTGGTTGCTCTTACGGGTTGGATCGATGCCGGTCTTGCCGGTGCTAGCGCGGCTGAGACGATTATCCGATCCATGGCCGCCCCGCGAGAGTTCGGAACCTACGACCTAGGCGACAGCGCAGACCTGCGAACCACGAGACCGCTTGCACTCCTTGATGGAGGGGTCACTAGGCGCATCGAATGGCCGCACCTCACATTTACAGGCGGCCGTGTCGGACGTGACGTCGTTGTGCTGACCGGCCCGGAGCCGTGTCTTGAGTGGCAGCGCCTCACCGAAGAAGTTGTGACTGCAGCTGAGCGACTTGGAGTGAAGATGGCCGTCATGCTCGGAGGGATGCCATCCCCGGTCTCACATCGTCGACCGGTTCCGGTACTCGCATCTGCTACGAGTCGCGCTCTTGCGCAGGAGGTAGGCGCGCTTCGTGGCGACTATCACGGCCCGACCGGTCTCCAGAGTGTGCTCCAGGTAGCGCTCGGCGATGTCGGTATCGACGCCGTGGGCCTCTGGGCTCAGGTTCCTCACTACATCTCGGGTACACCGTCTCCGCCTGCAGTGCGCGCGTTACTCGAACGACTGCGTGATATAGCTCTAATTGCAGTGGATCTGCGCGATCTTGATCGACAGGCGTTGGTCTATGCAGCCCAAGTTGAGGAAGGGTTGAGCGATCGACCAGATGTTGCAGGGCTAGTAGAGGCACTCGAGTCGGTCGATGAGGGAGAGATCTCTGGCGACGACATTGCAAGGGAGATTGAGCAATTTCTTCGCAGTGACGGTGCTGGCCCCGAGTCTGATTAAATACCCGCCTAAATAAACGGGGAATCGAAGACCTCGAACTACGGCGAACATGATTCAACAATTACCAAGGAGAGAAACTATGAGCGTTGCAAAGATAAATGCAATCACCGTCCCGTCAGATCGCGTCGAGGAGTTCGTAGCTCGATTTGCTGCGCGTTCCGCGTCAGTCGCCTCCTCGCCTGGGTTTGAGGCCTTTGAGTTACTAGCCCCTAATGATGACCGTGGAGTATTTCTTGTCTACACACGCTGGGCCTCGGAGGACGACTTCCAGGCATGGGTGCAGAGCCCTGCCTTCGCACATGGGCACAGAGGTCAGAGTACCGACGGCCCTGTCTCGACCCACTCAGAGCTCTGGTCATTCGACGTCGCCATTACCGAGGCTCCGACACAAGCCTGAGCGCGTAGTCATTTCAGGAGTGAAACGTCTCGATCAAGACTCGGTCTCGCTCGGGCTTACGTTCAGTCCTCTTGGGAGTTAGGCTCGCTCCCCGTGACAACAGTCGATCCAATCATCACCCAACTCTTCGGGCCTGACGGTCCGTTCGAGATCGTCATCGAGCCCGTCCTCGGCATAGATCTGCAGGTCTATAAAAAGAGGATGCGCTCTCTCCGCGAGGTAGCGGAGTCGGCAGCGGTACGCGTCGACACCGACTTCCTCGTACAGGGGGATCAACGACTCAACTATGCGGAGCATGACGCTTGGGCACGATCAGCCTCTGCCGCTCTCGCTGCGATAGGTGTGGAGTCAGGGGATCGCGTAGCGATTGTCTCCGCAAATTCCATTGAGTGGGTAGCGATGTTCTGGGCATGCGTCGGGAGCGGTGTGGTTACCGTTCCGCTAAACGCATGGTGGAAGACCGAGGAGCTTGAGTTCGCTCTCAACGACTCTGGCACAAAGGTCATGCTCTGCGACCTTCGCAGGTGGGAGCTCGTACGCGATTTGGTTCCATCACTTACCGAGCTAACCCATGTATTCGTAATCGGATTAACTGAGCCAGACGGCATAGCGCGACCGGCTTCAGAGTTGTTCGAGCAGAAAGACCCTCCCGCATTTAGCGGAGCTGGCCCCTCAGAGGATGATCTTGCAGCGATTCTCTACACCTCTGGTACTACTGGAAAACCTAAGGGTGCAACGGTTACGCATCGACAGGTAATTGGAAACCTCCAGAACATCATGTGCGCGAGCGTCGTAGCGACAATGAGGGCGGCCGAGGCGGGGACTCCGAGTAAATATCAGGCTGGGAGCCTCTTGGTAGTGCCGTTGTTTCACGTCACTGGTTGCCTAGCCACGATGGTCACGTCATATGCCACAGGCGGAAAACTTGTGTTGATGCCGCCTGGTCGCTTCGATGCCGATCATGCAATGGCGACAATTGAGGCTGAGCGTGTCTCCTCTATCGGGGGAGTGCCGACAATTATGTGGCGCATTGTCGAGTCGGAGAACTTCTCGAAGTATGACCTCTCCTCAGTGACTCGAATCTCCTACGGAGGCGCTCCAGCAGCGCCAGAGTTAGTCACTCGGATCAATGAGTGCTTCCCACAGGCTAAGTCAGCGTTAACGACTGCGTACGGCCTTACTGAGACGGCCTCAGTCGCTACTGCGAATGCTGGCGCTGATTACTTAAATCACCCAGACTCGTGTGGTCGCCCGGTCCCTACTGTCGAGATGCGTGTTGTAGGCGACGATGGCGTAGATGCACCATTAGATGGCAAGGGCGAGGTATGGCTTCGCGGACCAACAATCATGCTGCGCGGCTACTGGAATCGGCCTGACGCGAACGCCGAGGCGCTTACAGCGGATGGATGGTTCAAGACCGGCGATATCGGACGCATCGATGCTGAGGGCTTCTTGTACCTAATCGATCGCGCCAAGGACATGATCATTCGAGCCGGAGAGAACATTTACTGTGTTGAGGTAGAGAACATTCTCTTCGAGCACCCTGATGTTCTGGATGCCGCAATCGTTGGTGTTCCTCATAAGCAGTTAGGCGAGGAGGTCAAGGCAGTTGTTCAGCGCCGCCCTGGCTCGAGCGTGACAGCTGAGGACATTCAAGCGTTCTGTCGCCTACACCTCGCAGACTTCAAGGTGCCGGAGTATGTCGAGATTATTGATACCCCGCTGCCTCGCAACCCTGCCGGGAAAGTCTTGAAGAACATTCTGCGCGGCGGTGCTTCAGCCTTTGCTCCGTCTGAGTCCGACGACTCAGCTCTGTAAGGGGGAGTTCCGAATCGAGGCGCTAAAGACATTCCATGGTTACTGGGGATACCTCTCGATTGTTGCGAATGCAGTTGCAGGTATTGCTGCGCTTCTGGCATGGCGTATAGAGCGGTTGCGAGGGCGCACAATTTGGGCGCTAACAATTGCCGCCGAGGTTGCGATACTGATCCAGGTGTTCCTTGGAGTAATTCTTGTGGCGAGCAATAAGTACGAAGCCCCAAGATTTCACATGTTCTACGGCTTCGTTATCTTCATAACCGTAGGGCTCCTATTCCAATATCGAGCATCAATGCGCGGACGGCTAGAGATGCTTTACGGATTTGGGGGGCTGTTTGTGATGGGTCTTGGTATAAGGGCAGTAATGCAGGTAGTTAAGTGAGTCGCCTGAGAGTGATGTTGATTTTCGGGGGCCGATCCGCTGAGCATGATGTCTCGCGTGTCACTGCTGTATCGGTTGCACGCGCCTTAGACCCTGCTCGGTATGAGGTAATACCTGTTGCGATTACTCAAGATGGGCGATGGCTTGATGCGTTAGAAGCGCGAGCGCTCATTGGCACGGACGTCGAATTACCTCAGGGCCTGCCTGTCTCCGGGGAGGCACTTGCAACCATTGGAGCCGCCATCGCCGAGTCTGGTGAGGTCTCCGCAGCGGCGTTTGGTGTAGATGTCGTGTTCCCCCTTGTTCATGGTCCGTTTGGTGAGGACGGAACCCTTCAGGGTCTGCTGGAGTTAGCTGACATCCCTTATGTCGGCTCAGGTGTTCTTGGCTCTGCAGTTGGCATGGACAAAGTGATGATGAAGCGTGCTCTAGTTGCATGTGGGATAGATGTTGCAGATTGGCTCGAGTTCCGCGATGGCGACGATATCGGTATCTTCTGCGAATCCGTTGCTGCGGAGCTTGGATTCCCGTGTTTTGTGAAGCCCGCAAATATGGGGTCCTCAGTGGGGGTCTCAAAGGCAAAGAACGAAGCCGAACTTTTTAACGCAATAAATCTCGCCACCCGTTATGACGAGTGGGTACTCGTTGAGGAGACAATCAGCGGTCGAGAGATTGAGGTTGCGGTCTTGGGCGACCTTGATCCGCAGGCATCGCGGCCCGGAGAGGTCGTACCCGGCGCAGAGTTCTATACGTACGCCGATAAGTACGAAGACGGCGCTGCTCAGCTCATTGCCCCAGCGGAGCTCACTGCGCTTGAAGAGGTAGAGGTCCGTTCGCTAGCGCTCGAAGCATTTGCTGCGTGTCGCTTGGCGGGGATGGCACGCGTTGATTTTTTCCTAGCCACCGAGGGGCGAGGGTTCCTTGTGAACGAGGTAAACACAATCCCTGGTTTCACGCCGATCTCTATGTACCCGCGCCTTTGGGGCATAAGCGGGGTCGATTACCCCGCGTTACTCGATCAACTAATTGAGATAGCGATTGCTCGCCACGCTCGCCGAGCGACTCGAGCAGGTAGAGCTAGGGACTAAGCGAGTCGAGACTCGAGAGCCCCAAGCTCGCTACGAAGTGCCTCTGGCATGCGCTCGCCGATGCTGTCGAAGTGCTCGCGAATAAACCCGAGCTCCTGACGCCACTCATCGGCGTCTACAGCAACTGCTGCCTCAATTGTTCCTGCCTTGAGGTCAAGCCCATCTAGGTCGAGGTCTGATGCAGACGGCACGGTCCCGATAGCGGTATCGGTTCCGGTTCCGGTGCCTTCGCAGCGCTCGAATACCCACTTAAGCACTCGTGAGTTCTCGCCATAGCCAGGCCAGATGAACTTTCCGTCCTCGCCTTTGCGGAACCAGTTGACTCCGAAGATGCGTGGGAGTTTCGAGCGATCTGTGTGCTCGGGCATGCTCAGCCAATGAGCGAAGTAGTCGCCCATGTTGTAGCCACAGAATGGAAGCATTGCCATCGGGTCGCGGCGAAGGTCGCCGATCCCTCCGAATGCAGCAGCGGTCTTCTCTGAGCCCATTGTTGCTCCAACGAATACGCCGTGCTCCCAGTCGCGTGACTCGAATACCAAGGGCACAGTTGATGCGCGTCGCCCACCGAAGAGAATCGCATCGATCGGTACGCCGGCGGGGTCTTGCCATTCGTCTGCAATGACGGGGCACTGCGATGCAGGAACACAGAAGCGCGAGTTTGGGTGAGCAGCATCGGTGCCTGACTCTGGAGTCCAGTCGTTGCGCTTCCAGTCGATTAGGTGCGCAGGTGCCTCATCGGTCATGCCTTCCCACCAAACGTCGCCATCATCGGTGAGAGCAACGTTTGTGAAGACTGTATTGGCGCCGAGGGTATACATGGCGTTGGGGTTGGTCTCCATGTTGGTACCAGGAGCGACACCAAAGAAACCGAACTCGGGGTTGATGGCACGAAGTCGGCCATCTGGGCCGAACTTCATCCATGCAATGTCATCGCCGATTGTCTC
>JBAWWI010000073.1:0-10083 GCA_037146835.1 Actinomycetes bacterium
TGCTACTAAGCGCCGCTAGATCGGCAGGCGGCGAAACAAGGGGCGGGGAACGTGGCGTAGCCCTGACATCACTCCGCGCAGAGCAGCGGGAACCCATACGATCTCGCGGCCTTTGGCTATCCCATCAAAGATTGCCTCTGCAACGGCCTCTGGTGTCGTGGAGAGCGGTGCTGCATCTAAGCCTTCGGTCATCTTGGTGTGAACAAACCCAGGCCTCACGATGAGCACATGCACACCGGTTCCGATCAGCGAATCCCCAAGTCCCTGGCAGAACGCGTCGAGCCCTGCTTTGCTGGCACCGTAAACGAAATTAGATCTGCGAGAGCGCTCTCCTGCGACTGACGAGAGCACCACAATTGACCCGTGGCCCTGCGCCTTAAGTCTCTCAGCTGAGCCGATGAGGAGTGAGACCGCTCCAGTAAAATTGGAGTCGATAATTCGCAGTGCTTCCTTAGAATCATGCTCGGCGACGTCTTGATCTCCTAGTACTCCGAATGCGAAGAGCACTAAATCGATATCTCCGACTGAGCTCCAGCACTCGTCAATAAAGCTCTGGTGCGAGTCGCGATTAAGCGCATCAAATTGCATTACCTCAACTCGTGTTGCTCCGAGTCTCCGCAACTCATCTGCTCCACTCTGGAGAGCCTCCGTGTCGCGTCCAGCGAGAATGACGGTGCGTGTGCGATCCGCTACAAGCCTGCGTGCGGTTGCGAGACCAATCTCGGATCCGCCTCCGAGTACAAGGACAGTCTGTACGCCCCCGAGTGAATCCTTCATCTAAAGCCTTTCGATCTGGCCGACCACGGTCGGGTTTAGAGCCCTAAGCGTCGGGCAAGGTCGGATTGAATAACCCCGTCTGGGTTCATCGTTGCGACTGTCTCTCGCCATTCGTTGAGGCGAGGGTACATCCCCTCGAGGTGGCCTCTGCGAACTCGTCCATCCTTTGCGAGATACACGCCTCCGCCATTATCAAGGACTAGATCATCTAGCCCATCTAGGAGTCCCGAGAGGCCTGGGTCTCCCACTGGGATATCTAGCGCCAGAGTCCAGCCAGGCTGAGGGAATGAGAGCGGCCCGGGGTTAGCCGGTCCAAAACGTTTAAGCACTGCAAGGAATGACGGTGCACCGGAGAGGCTAAGTCGTTCGACG
Organism: Actinomycetes bacterium; assembly: GCA_037146835.1. Taxonomy (GTDB): domain Bacteria; phylum Actinomycetota; class Acidimicrobiia; order IMCC26256; family IMCC26256; genus IMCC26256. The sequence goes on from JBAWWI010000073.1 coordinate 1,150, forward strand.
GCAGTCTGAACCGCGCGTTCAGCTCCGAAAGGAACGCAGAACTGGTACTGAACAAATCCTCTCGACCCATAAAGTCGGTTCCAGTCGGTTACTAGATCGAGCGGGTGAAAGAACTGCCCAATGGAGTGAATGGCACCTTCATGGTCGCTCCTTGTTTTTCTAAACCAGAGTTCATTAAAGGCCCGTACGGTCCAGCGATTCACAAGCCCCGACGGAAAAATTGGAGGTGCCGTGACGACTGCATGGGATGAGAAAGCGAGCGGATTTCGACGCTTATTCGCTGGTAGATCTGACAGGAGGGCGTGCTCGCCGCGGTCAAGAATTCCTCGACCCATTGATTTACCTGTTGCAAGGCAGTCAATCCATGCGACTGAGTATCGATACTCGTCGTCTCGATCGGACATGCGTGCCATTAGGTCATCGAGATTGCTAGCCCGCTCCGTGTCGACGCGCATCGATGACGTCTCTACGGGAATAAGCCTAAATGTTGCCTCGGTGATGACTCCGGTAAGCCCCATTCCGCCAGTCGTTGCCCAGAATTCTTTGGGGGTATCAACGGGGGAGAGGTGGCGCGTCGTGCCGGTTCCATCAATGAGGGTCATTGAGAGAACGTGATTACCAAAGGTACCGTCAGCGTGGTGGTTCTTGCCGTGAATATCAGAGGCAATTGCGCCACCTACGGTCACTGATCTAGTCCCCGGCGTGACGGGAACGAACCAGCCCGCAGGCAGGAGCCAGCGCATGAGATCTTCAAGGCTTGTCCCTGCCGCAGCTGTGACAACTCCGCTCTCTTCGTCGAGGCTGCGCACCCCGCTCAATGCAGTTGCGTCCAGGACGATTCCGCCAGAGTTTAGGGCTGCATCTCCGTAGGCCCGTCCGAGGCCTCGCGCTATTACTCCGCGCTCGGGCTTCTGCTTAAGAATCTCGGCGACTTGTATCTCTGAGAGGGGATGAACAACCTCGGCTCGGGTCGCCCCAGTACCGCCCCAACCTGCGAGAAGCGAGTCAGCGCCGCGCGTGAAATTAGCCACCTAGAAGCACTCCTATGCCGATCGTCGCAGCCCAGATTAACCCAAAGCCCTGAAGAGCCCTGTCGTGGAGAATGACCTCTTCGGGCGCTCCCGCCTTACCTAAGTCGACGATAAATGCATAGCGGAGCAGCACGAGCACAAAGGGAATAATTGAGATTTCATACCAAGGAAAACCGCCGTTCTCGCCAACCTTCTCGAAAGCCCAGAGTGCATACGCAACCAACGTAACAGCGGTCGAGACCGAGCGAACATATGCAAGGTACGAAGCGGTATAAACACCGAGTGTGCTGCGAACGGCTCCGCTATCGTCGCCGAGTTCAACCATCTCGGAGTAGCGCTTGCCGGCCACTACAAACAGAGATCCAAACGAAGCAACGATGAAGAACCAGACCGAGATTGGTACATCGACTGCTACAGCACCTGCAACTGTTCGAAGCACAAAGCCTGCGGCAACCATTGCAAGGTCAAGAACCGCGATGCGCTTGCCCCACAAAGAATATGAAGTTGTGAGGAGCACATATGCGGCCACGACAACTGGGAGTCTCCAACCTGTGAGGCCTCCAAAAGCAACACCTCCTATTAGCAGGAGTGCTCCGGCGACCCGCGCTGGGGTGACCCCGATCTCGCCTGCAGCAATCGGACGCCTGCGCTTCGTTGGGTGCAGGCGGTCTGACTCCACGTCGGAGGCATCATTTAGTAGGTAGGTTCCGGATGCGGCGAGGCAGAAGGCAACAAACGCTATGACCGCCTCAAGGAGATCTTTACGATTAGCGAGCACCCCTGCGGCGGCGGGCGCTGCGAAGACGAGGAGATTCTTGATCCACTGCTTGGGGCGCACCGCTCGAAGCCAAGCCGAGGCTTTAGATCGCTCTGCTCCTCCGTTATTTAAGGGAGCGTTACTCAAGGGAGCACTCTGATTGATGGCACGCTTGCTGTCGTCATTATCGGCAATGGCCATGTGCTTGAGAATCCCCTGACAAGCGAATAGAGCCTGCGAATCGTACCGTGGATTGGCGTTGCCTTAGCCCACCTGCGCGTGTGCGGCAGATGGGTGCTCAATTGAGCTCTTTATCCTTGGCTCCGCTACTCCGGAAAGTGGAGAACGTGTTCTACAGTCTGACCTATGGATTTTAACTTTGCAGACATGCTCGAGGCCGTGGTCGACGTAGTTCCCGAGAGGACTGCGCTCATTTTTGAGGAGACGCGCCTCAACTTTGCGGAGCTAGAGGCTCGATCTAACCAGATGGCCCATCACTTCCAGGAAGCTGGCATCAAGTACGGAGAACACGTAGGTATCTATGCCTACAACGGTGTCGAGTGGGTGGAGTCCATGGCGGCTCTCTACAAAATGCGAGCCGTTCCTGTGAACATCAACTTCCGTTATGTAGAGAATGAGCTGCGCTACCTGTTTGACAATGCAGACCTAAAAGCATTAGTTGTGCAGCGTGAATTTGTGCCTCGGGTGGCTGCAATTATTAATGAGCTTCCACTCTTGAAGCACATTGTTATTGCTGAAGACGGCAGCGGTGCGGCGATTGATGGCCTCGAGGGTCTTGATGGTGTCGTTGTCGTCGACTACCTCGACGCACGAAACGCGCAGTCGCCTGTGCGCGATTTTGGCGCTCGCAGCGGTGATGACATACACATGATCTATACCGGTGGCACAACTGGAATGCCTAAGGGCGTCATGTGGCGCCAAGAGGACATTTTCTACTCGCTCTGTGGAGGCATCGACGCCTATACGAACGAGAAGGTTGAGCGCCCTGAGGAGTTAAGCGAAAGATGTGCTGCCGGAACGGGGCCGATCGTTTTCTTCCCGATAGCCCCACTTATGCATGGTGCCGGGCAAGTCAGCACGATCCGCGGTTTTATCCATGGGGATACGACGGTGCTCGTTCGTAAGTTCGACGCGGATGAAGCCTGGAAGCTTGTGGATCGTGAACGCGTAAATGTTCTAGGAATCACAGGTGACGCAATGGCGCGTCCGCTCGCCGACTCACTACAGGAGAGCATAAGCAACTACGACCTCACCTCACTCTTCTCAATCGGATCCAGCGCGGCCATTTTCTCGCAGTCAATCAAGGAGCAGATCATGGCGCTGCTGCCCAATCTCCTTGTTGTCGACTCTGTTGGAGCTACTGAGACCGGGATGAACGGAATCAAGATCGCTGTCCCCGGCGAGGAGACACAAGGGGGGCCAGCAACAGTTAAGGCATCTCGCGACTCCATTGTTATAGATGACGAGTACAACGAGGTAGTCCCTGGCTCCGGAGATGTAGGGCGCATCGCTCGCACCGGAAATATCCCTCTCGGGTACTACAAGGATCCTGAGCGAACCGCTCTCGTGTTCCCAGTCGTTAATGGTCGGCGTTACTCGGTCCCCGGTGACTTTGCGAAGGTAGAAGAAGACGGCCAGATCACACTTCTCGGCCGCGGCTCAATCATGATTAACACCGGTGGCGAGAAGGTCTATCCCGAGGAGGTTGAGGGTGCGCTCAAGGCTCATCCGGCGGTCTTCGACTGTCTCGTAGTCGGCGTGCCCGATCAGCGATGGGGAGAGGCAGTCGCCGCGGTGGTTCAGCTCCGCCCGGGTACTACTGCCACCCTCGAGGAGTTAGCCGCGCATTGTAGAGATCACGTAGCTGGGTACAAGATTCCCAAGCGCCTCTATCTCACAGATGCGATTGTGCGTGCTCCAAGCGGCAAGCCGGATTACCCATGGGCTAAGCAGTTTGCAATCAAGGCAGGGGAGAGCGAGAAGGCGTAAGGTCTGGCATCGTGGAACCCGCTGAGTTAGAGGCCGCTGGCCTATATGACCCGACCTCCCCCGACGCTAAAGAGCGGCTCGCCCTGCTTAGGTGGCTATCTGACCGAGGTTTTACCGCAGTAGAGATTGCTGAGGCCGACGCAGACCCTGGTCTTCCGCTCGAAGCTTTGGCAAGTCAGCAGGCGGTTCGTCGCGGTCAGGTTCATTCACGACGTGAGAGCGCAGTGTTGCTAGGGCTTAGCGATACTGCTCTCGAGCGAATGTTGTTGGCCTCTGGCTATCCGAGTGGTGACCGCGATGAGGCAACGCTAACGGATATGGATATTTCTGCGCTCAGTTCCTTCGTAAGCGCATCGGAGATTTTTGGTGAAGAGCCAATAGAGCAGTTCGCTCGCGTCATCTCTGCTGCAGCCGCGAAGGTTGCCGAGGCCGCCACTTCACTCTTTCTTGCAGAGGTAGAGCAGCCGCTTATTGACGATGAAGCATCACCTGTCGTGCTGGCACAGGCGAACCTCGCAGCCGTTTACTCGTTGGACACTCTGCCTATCGTTATGGAGGCGCTACTGCGCAGCCAGGTTGAGATCGCTAATAGACGTTCTCGCCTCTCTCGCCAAGATTCCGGCGATGCGATGGTTGCGATCGGGTTTATTGACCTTGTCGGGTTTACCCCGCTATCTCGTCGGCTCGATGATGCAGAGCTCTCCAAAGTGCTAGATGGTTTTGAGAGTCGTGCATCAGATATCGCAACTGCGCATGATGGACGCGTGGTGAAGCACATCGGCGATGAGGTTATGTTCGTTGTAGTGGACCCAAATGCTGCGTGCGAGATTGCCCTTGAGATTGTTGACGCGGTGCGGGGACTGGGTAGGGGAGTGCGCCCAAGCGGATCGGTTACCTATGGGCCAGTGTTATCTCGCGCGGGCGACTATTACGGATCGGTTGTAAATCTTGCGTCTCGCGTCGCTGACATGGCAGTACCGTACGAGATTCTGGTAACCGAGGAGCTCGTCAACGCTGCCGAGAAATGGTCTATGAGTTTTACTCCAGCAGGTCGCAGAATGCTCAAGGGTTTCGAGGAGCCAGTGAGCCTCTGGGAGTTAAACCGCGCCGAGTAATTAGAGCGAATTAATCGCTCCTACGCGAGTGTTCCATTCTCGATTAGCCGCTCAACTTCGCTCTCCGGTAATCCCCAAGAACTCAAGACCTCGCGAGTGTCTTTCCCCGGAGTTACCGGTGTCCGCTTGATCTCACCAGGAGTCCGACTAAATCGCGGAGCAGGCGCTGGCTGAGGAGCGCCCTCAACCTCGACAAAAGTAGAGCGAGCCACGTTGTGCGGGTGCTTGCGAGCCTCGTTCATAGTGAGCACTGGAGCGAAGCACACTTCGTGCCCTGCAAAGAAATCTCCCCATGCATCGCGCGACCGCGTAGAGAATATCTCAGCCAGCGAGGCCTTCCACTCGGGCCAGCGCTCCTGCTCCATCTGTGTAGAGATATCGAGATCGATGCCGAGTGGTCTCATCAGCGAGACGAACTCTGCATAGAACTTTGGTTCATACGCCGCTATCGAGATCCAGCCTTTGTCAGAGGTTTCATAGACGCCATAGAAGTGAGCGCCGCCGTCGAGCATGTTTGTTCCACGCTCATCAGACCAGAAGCCCATCGCGGACATGCCGACAAATGTGCTCATCAACATCGCAGATCCATCGACCATCGCTGCATCAACGACCTGGCCGCGCCCTGAAGTTGCCCGCTCGAGTAGCGCAGCTAGAACACCGAACGCGAGTAGTAGACCCCCGCCCCCAAAGTCACCGATGAGGTTGATTGGTGGAACCGGAGGGCCGCCATCGGTGCCGATGTGCGCCAGTACTCCAGCGAGTGCGATGTAGTTGATGTCGTGCCCTGGCTCTTGAGACATCGGTCCGTCTTGCCCCCAACCAGTCATGCGTCCATAGACGACTCGAGGGTTCCTCTTAGCCACGTCATCTGGCCCGACGCCTAGGCGCTCCGCAACGCCAGGCCTAAATCCCTCGAGGATCACATCGGCGTGCTCGCAGAGGCGCAGAACAGTCTCCGCAGCCTCTGGGTGCTTGAGGTCGATCCCTGCAGAGCGGCGGTTGCGGTCAAGGCTGGCGAATGGTGAGGCTGGGAAGGTGCCCGAACCTCGTGCTACATCCGTGGCGCGGTCGAGGCGAAGTACCTCTGCGCCGAGGTCAGCAAGCGCCATGCCAGCGAATTGAAGCGGACCGATATTGGGTAACTCAATAACGCGAATTCCAGATAGCGGGCCCATCGAGCACTCTCCTTGGTTCTTCTAAATCAAATTAGATATCTAGGTTAAAGACGCGTGCAGCGTTCTCTCTCAGGAACTTCGGCCAGACGTGGTCACGAAATGGCACATCTGGGAGCTCGCTAAAAATTCGTTGGTACGAGAGCCCTGCGGGGAAGTACCCACTCCAAATAATTTTGTCTGCGCCGCGTGTATTCGCGTAGTCAATGATTTCTCTCGGGTAGTACTTAGGTGCAAATGCAGTGGTGGAGTAGTAGAGGTTTGGCCACTTGAGCATCAACTTCACTGCGAGGTCGGCCCAAGGCTCGGCTCCGTGACGCATCACAAATGTGAGCTCAGGGAAGAACCAGCAGATCTCGTCTATAAGGGCTACATCTTGGACGCCAAATGGGATTCTCGGCCCTGGTACTCCAACCGTTGAGCAGAAAGGAATTCCTAACTCAACACACTTCGCATAGATCGGGTAGAACTTCTTGTCGTTGAGGGGTACCTGCGGGGTCAGCCCAGCGGGGAACGCACCTACGGCCTTCAGGCCGAACTCGTCGTTGAATCGAACAATGCGGCGGACTGCCTCCATGCCTTCGTTCGGGTCAACGTTGATCTGTGCTGAGAATCGTCCCGGATGTTGGCGAACTGCACGCGCAGCGGCCTCGTCATCGACATTTACTATCGCGTGGTGGATCCCAACTGCCTCTAACTCGGCGCAGAGCATGTCGACTGGGTCTGTCATGTCATCGGCCTCCCACTTTGGGGCCTCTTTGAACATGTAACCGGCTGGGAACTCAAGCCCGCCGCTGCCAGCTTTACTCTCAGAGTCATGCGTGCCTCTGCGAATGAATTCGTAGAAGGCAAACATCTCTTCACGAGACTTCGGGACGCCAACGGCAGTATCTACAACGCCACCAGCGAGTGCTTGAGCAAACGCTTCATTGATGCCTTGGGCCGAGCCGTCGCTCGCCATCTCAGACATCTATTCCGAGAACTCGAAGTGCATTCTCCCTAAGGAACTTCGGCCATACGTGGTCACGAAAAGGTACATCTGGCATCTCGGCAAAGATGCGCTCGAGGCTTAGCCCCATTGGGTAATAACCCGCGTAGATGATCTTGTCTGCGCCGCGTGTGTTCGCGTAGTCGATTATCTCTTTCGGGTAGTGCTTGGGAGCAAATGCGCTAGTGGAGTAGTAGAGGTTTGGCCACTTGAGCATCAGCTTGACAGCGAGATCTACCCACGGTTCGCCACCATGGCGCATGACGAGTTTGAGTTCGGGGAAGAACCAGCAGACTTCATCAACGTGGGAAACGTCTTGGCACGCCATTGGTACTCTTGGCCCAGGTACTCCAACGTTTACAAAGACAGGGATGTCCAACTCAACACACTTGGCATAGAGCGGGTACATCTTCTTATCGTTGATAGCGACCTGGGGAACGAGACCTGCCGGAAATACCTGAGCAGAGCGCGCTCCGAACTCGTGATAGGCGCGCTCAAGGTGGCGGACTCCATCCATGCCGGAGTTCGGGTCGATTGAGCAGCCGCCAACAAAGCGGTCTGGGTGGTCTGCAACTGCTTGGCGAGCAACTGGGTTGGAGCCAACGTTTAGGAGCCCCCACTGAACGTGGAATAGATCCATCTCGGCGACCAATAGCGCTACAGGATCTTCAATTGAGTCAAAATCTGGAACGTCTTTGAACATGTACTGCGCAGGAAAGGTGAACTGCTCGCGCGCTTCCTTGTCGAGAATCTGACTTGCGAACTTGTCGTAGTGGTCTCGCTTACGATCCGCAGCCGTTGCAGGGATACCGATCATTGTGTCTACGACGCCACCGCGCCATGCCTCAAAGTATGCGTCACTCATCGAGCTTAAAAACCTTTCGTGCGTTCTCGTGTAGGAATTTGGGCCAAACGTGGTCGCGGAACCCGACTCCAGGCATCTCCTCGAAGATGCGATCAAGGCTTAACCCCATGGGGAAGTAACCGGCATACATAATCTTGTCGGCACCGCGCGTATTGGCGTAGTCAATGATTGCTTTCGGGTAGAATTTAGGTGCAAATGCGCTTGTGGAGTAGTAGAGGTTGGGCCACTTCAGCATCAACTTCACTGCAAGGTCAGCCCAAGGTTCGCACCCATGGCGTGTCACGAATTTAAGGTCGGGGAAGAACCAGCAGACCTCATCGATGAGGGCTACATCTTGAACAGCGAATGGAACTCGGGGACCTGGAATACCAGCGCATACACAGATCGGAATATCGAGCTCAACGCACTTTGCGTAGATCGGGTAGAACTTCTTGTCGTTGATCGGAACTTGAGGGTTGAGTCCAGCCGGGAATGCAGTCGCTGCCTTTACTCCGAGAGTTTTAACCGCATACTCGAGCTCACGCACGCCCTCCATACCCTTATTGGGGTCGACCTCGAATGAGCCGAAGAAACGATCAGGGTGAAGGCGCAGAGCCTCTAGAGAGTCCTCGGCCTCAGCTGATACGCCGAGCATCCCTTTTGCGATCCCATGGTGATCCATCTGCTCGATGAGGTATCCGATCGGATCCTCGACGACCCCTAGATGGGGTACGTGCTTGAACATGTACTGGGCTGGGAACTCAAACTCCTCGAGGCTCTCTTGATCGTGGAGTTGGCTGCGCAGGAAGTCGTACCAATGCTTGGGGTCACCCTTGGGGGGCAACGCAATCATGAGGTCGATAGCGCTAGGGGAGGAAGGCATCGGCATAAGGCTCTGACGGTATCGCGCCCGGACCTACTTTCCACGATGACATGGGCCAAGGGGGGCAATTTGGGACTCTGTTCCGGCTCGCAACTAGGAACGCTGCGCCGATAGCCTGACCCTCGACCGGTTTT
>JBAWWI010000074.1:0-10077 GCA_037146835.1 Actinomycetes bacterium
GCGGCGAGACTCGCATGCGGGGCAATTACATAGCCCCTTATTACCAAGGCTCGACTCTCGGCGGCAAGCGGCTTAACAACAAGTACCCGAGACGTTGTGGTGGATCCTCCGGCAGCCCCTGAAATACTGCCCGCCCCTGAAATAGTGACTGGCCCTGAAATAGTGACTGGCTCTGAAATAGTGACTGGCTCTGATTTGCAACCGGCGCTAAGGCCGGCAACGAGAAGAAGTAACGCCAGAACTAAATTCCTGCGCATCTTTGCCCCCCCGAGCGGTCGCAGTTGAGGCGCCCTCACTGCGGAGCATCGCCCTTGTCTTGGGAGAGGTCTATTACACCTTGACTACAGAATCAATACGCGGTCGCCGCTAATCAGCAATTACCCCATAGACCTCTATTGGCTCTATGTGCCTGCATCTCCTCCTCGAGCATCACCCTTCGGTAGACCCCGTTCGGGGCGATCGTAAGGATGCGCGCATAACCCTCGAGCAGAAGCCGGTCGTTGAAGCGCTCTCCATTTAGGTGAACGTATGCAAGATGGCGGCCATACCTATCGCTGCGCTCAATGTCATCCTCGAGCGTGACTAAACGCCCCTCTAGTTGCTCTCTAGTAAACGCCTCTGCCTCAGGCCCCCAGCACCCGACAGGCTTAGTGGGGTGGTGGGTCTCGGGTGTATCGACCCCAAGCAATCGCACGGTCTCACTCCCCTCACCCGCAGCAACGATGATCGTGTCGCCGTCGATGACCCGCAGCACCTTTACGGCCGCTGTGGCTCCGGCGAGATCCCCTGTAACCCTTCCGAGAAGCAATATGGCCGCTATAGCGACAACGACGGCCATAACCGCGGCCCGTAGCGGGATTCGTCTCATTCTTGGAAAGTACCGCCGGATTGGGACACTTGTCACCGAAAATCTCGCCGCGGCAGGTACCGTCATACCTGTCCATGAAACCTCGCCGATTCTTCCTACTCCTAGCCATCATCGTGATCTTCGGTGTTCTGGGGCTCCTCGTCGTCACCCAACGCCCCAAGCTTGTGGATTCGCGCAATGCAGCCGACGCGAGTTTTGCAAAACTAAACCCAATCCTTGAGGCGCGTTATAAAACAGTCCCTGCGATTCTTGAGGCCCTCAAAGTCGCCGGTGCACAGGACCGCGGCCCGTCAATTGCGCTAGCCAAGTCACAGAGCGCATGGCTTATCGCTCTCAATGGCGAGGCTGCGAATCAACTCACCGAAGCCGCTAACTCGATTGAGGGAAACGTGGCGCGGGTCCGAGCTATGTACCTGGGATCGGATCGATTAAAAGAGTACAAAGCACAGATGGATCCCGCTATCGCTGCGTATGACCAAGCCTTCAACGCGGAGGCCAAGACGCTCGTCACCAAGAATGCAGAGGCTGTTGCTGCTTACAGAGCGAAGCGAGGGGCTTGGTTGAGCAAGCCAGTTGTCTTTATCGGCGGCTTTGACGAGCGCATCACTTATGAGCCAGTCTCCGCGTCCACGGTCAACAACGAACCCACAGCCCCAGCGAAGCCGTGACAACTCTCGCGATTCTCGGTGGTGGACAGCTCGGATGGATGCTGGGCCTAGCAGCAAAAACCCTCGGTATAGATACTCGATTCTTAGATCCGAGCGAGGGCCCGACTGCAAGCGCCGTAGGTGAAGTAACGACTGCACCTCTCGACGATGGCGCGGCGGCCGTTAATTTTGCTGACGGTGCAGACTTCGTTACATATGAGTGGGAAGGCGTCCCCGCTTCTACTGTCGAGGCGCTACTTAACGCTGGAAATGCAGTGCATCCTGGGATTGAGTCGCTCTCCGTTTCGCAGGACCGCCTAATCGAGAAACAGCGCCTACAGGCTCTTGGCATTCCCGTTGCTCCCCATGCAGAGGTAGAAGACCTCGATTCGCTTCGAAGAGCGGTACGCAAACTAGGGGTACCTGCGATTCTCAAATCACGACGCGGTGGATACGACGGCAAGAGTCAAGTATTGCTGCGTGATGAGCTTGAGTGCGAGGCAGCGTTAGCAACACTCGCGAATGCAGGTGCGCTTATTCTCGAGGGATTCATCCCATTCGAGAGAGAAGTATCGATCATCGCAGTTCGCGGTTTAGGCGGCGAGATCAAAACTTGGCCGCTTGTTGAGAACCTGCACCGCGATGGAATTCTGCGACTCAGCCGCGTACCAAGTGAAGCACTCCAAGGCTCCGCAAAATTACCGTTAGAGGCGCTTGCAATTCAGTACGTCACAAGCCTTCTAGAAGACCTACAGCATGTTGGAGTTCTTACCCTTGAACTATTCGTTCATGGCGATCGGCTCATCGCGAATGAATTTGCACCGCGTGTGCACAACTCTGGGCACTGGAGCATCGAGGGCTCAAAAACAAGTCAATTCGAGAACCACGTTCGCGCAGTAACCGGCCTTCCACTCGGGGAGACGGCGATAATTGGTGCGAGCGCGATGGTTAATTGCATCGGAGTCATGCCTGCACCTGCATCCATTTCAAAGATCACCGGCGCACACCTACACGACTATGCGAAGTCCCCTCGAAGAGGCCGCAAAGTCGGTCATATCACCCTTGTTGCACCTACCGATGCAGCCCTCGATGCCTCTCTATCGGCACTATTCGATGTACTGCCCGGCGACGACGGCTGAAATTCTCGAATCTTTGAGTGATCTCAGACTTCTTAACCAAGTCTTTGCTTAAACCCCCTAAAGATCTAAACGCGGTCGCGCCGAGAATGTTGTTGCCCCCAAAGGCGTAGCGATCGTGCAAATGCCCGTCTCGCTGCGTTGACCTCAAGACTCTCAAGGAGTTCACCCCATGGCACGCAGACCACACGCCGCAGCAACAACCCGCATCTTGGTTAATGGCATAACCGCCGCATCAACCTTTGGCCTGATCGCCATGCTCGCCGGCCAGGCGGGCGCATCGGGTGGAACTTCCTCAGTCGCAGCAGCACCTACCGGCGCAGTAGCTGTAGCCCCAGCCGGAGCTACTGGTCTTGATGCCAGCGCTCTTGCTCCCCCAGTCGCTGGAGCGCCTGCAGCGGGTGCGCCACCAGCACCAGCGGCAACCCCATCGCCTAAAGCATCCACAGTCGGAGGCGCTGCTACTCCGGTAGTTCGGACACAGACCACACCAGTTGCTGGTGCTGCGCCTGCTCCGGCCGCCCCATCACCATCACCCACTAGGCCAACACCAACAACCCCACCTGCGCCTACAGTTGTCACAACTCCTCCGGTCACAACTCCCCCGGTCACAACCCCTCCGGTCACTACAACAAAGGCCTCATAATTAATGCTTGACCCACGGACCTACTGGTGGATCTCACGATCGACGGGAATAATTGCTTGGGCAGTGCTGTCACTCTCAGTCATCTGGGGATTAGCACTCACAACACGCTTATTGGGAAAGTTCCCTAAACCCGCGTGGATGCTTGACCTGCATAAGCACTTCGCGAGTCTTGCAAGCATCCTTGTCGGGGTACACGTCGTGAGCTTGATGCTTGACGGATACGCAAGATTCTCGCTCAGCGACATCTTGATTCCGATGCATACGCAGTGGAAACCAGGGCCTATTGCATGGGGAGTCGTTAGCCTCTATGTACTGATCGCTGTACAGGGAACCTCGCTAGCGAAACGCCACCTGCCCCTAAAGGTGTGGCGCATGCTTCATTTCCTCTCGTATCCACTGTGGGCTCTCGCAACGGCTCACTTCATCACTGCTGGTACGGATGCATACGAACCGGTCTTTGCGTACACGGTGATCGGAACAACCATCCTCATCAGTGCTCTTACTCTTGGACGCCTCCTAAGCCCACGAGCTGCTCGCGTACCCTCCGCTGCGTCTTCAGCCGCTGCGGCCGCCGCGGCCGCCGCGGCCTCTTCAGCTGCGCCTGCGAGTGCTGCCGCTAGCGAGACAGCCGGGGCGAAGAAACCCTCTGCAGAGAGAGTGCCTCGAGTAAAAGCTGCTGGCAACGCTGCACCTGGTTCTCGAGCCGAGATGATCGCAAAGGCGCGTGCGCAAGCAGCCGCGGCGAAGTCAGACTCTGGAGGCTCTCCAAGTGAGGAGACACCGACACCACTCCCAGAGGCGCCAGCGCCAGCGGCAGCAGCAGCAGCAGCACCGGCACCAGCAGCACCGGCAGCACCTCCGATGGAAGCCGCGCCAGCACCGCAAAGAGCAGTAGCGCCTCAACCCGAGCCCGCTGCAGCCCAGCCAGTTGTTACCGCTCCCGTTAGAGAAGACCTCGTAGCTAGAGCACGCGCTGCTGCGGCCGCTGCGAATGCAGGGAAGAGCGCCCCTAAGCCGTCGGCTGCTAACTCAACTAATGACGCAATTACGCGCGCTCGTGAAGCTGCCTTGATCGAACTGGCTCGACGTTCAGCAGACAAAGGCTCATCGAGTTCTCAACAACCAGAGGCTGCTGCGAGTGAGGTCATAGACCTTTCAACAGGCTCCCAGGAGCAGATCAGCCCTAGCGAATAGCCCCTGATTCACGGAGTGCGGAGAGTTCGTCAGCATTGAAGCCCCAGTCTGCGAGAGCAGAGTCCGTGTGCTGACCGGGCCAAGCAGGCGGGCCTTGAATCGCTCCAGGGGTTCGGCTAAAGCGCGGCGCCGGTGCAGGCTGAGTGACTCCGAACTCCTCGACATATGTCCCGCGGGCTTTCAAGTGCGGGTGCTCGGCTGCCTCTTTCATCTCAAGAACCGGCGCGTAGCAGGCGTCTGAGTGCTCAAGAATCGCGTTCCATTCATCCCGGGTCTTCGTTAAGAACAGAGTCGTGAGAGTGCTGCGCTGCATCTCGTAGGTACGCGGATCCATCTGCGTTGCAAGGTCAAACTCTGCGCCGAGTTCAAGACGAGAGACGAGCTCTGCATAGAACTGTGGCTCAAGCGAACCGATTGAGATGTACTTACCATCTTTAGTTTCATAGGTGTCGTAGAACGGCGCACCTGTATCGAGGAGGTTTGTGCCACGCTCCCCCCACCCGGGCCACGTAACGAACATGGACATCAATACCGCAGCGCCATCGACCATAGCGGCGTCCACGACCTGACCCTTGCCGCTGCGCGTGGCCTCGAATAACGCACAGGCAACGCCGAATGCAAGAAACATCCCGCCTCCACCGAAGTCACCAACAAGGTTGATTGGCGGCGTTGGCTTCTCCCCTGCACGTCCGAGGTGCGCAAGAGCCCCGGCTAGTGCGATGTAGTTGATGTCGTGTCCAGCGGCCTGTGAGTACGGACCCTCTTGACCCCATCCGGTCATGCGCCCATAAACAAGTCGCGGATTACGCGCAAGGCAATCATCAGGCCCAAGCCCAAGTCGCTCTGTAACGCCAGGGCGAAACCCCTCGATCAAAGCATCCGCGGACTCAACCAGACGCATGACAACCTCTATGCCTTCCGGGCTCTTGAGATCGACACCAATTGATCGACGGCCGCGGATCAAAAGGTCGAACGGAATATTCTCAGGGAGCGTCTCGCGTACGGAGCCTGCACGCTCAACGCGGATGATGTCTGCACCCATGTCAGCGAGCATCATCGCGGCAAACGGCCCTGGGCCGATCCCTGCAAGTTCAATGATTCTCACACCGGTTAATGGTCCAGACATGATCTCTCCAATTTCGTTTTAGTAGTTGCTACAGATCTGCACTCGCGTAAGGGCTTAGGGCTTAGGGCTTACGCCCTACGGCTTACGTCTTGACGCTGTGGTGCTTTTAACTCTTAGAAATTAAGGCGTAGGCCGGGTCGTGGCCATGGAAGCGAGTAGATGGTTCCAGTACCAGAGCAGGTTACATACGCGGTACGCAGATCCTCGCCGCCAAAGCAGACGTTTGTCACCAGAAGGTCTGGGAGTGCGACATGCTCGACACTCGATCCATCTGGGGAGACCACTGTCAGGCCGCCATTGATAATTGTCGCAACTACGACATTGCCCGCCGAGTCCAGAGCGAGTGAGTCAAGAAGCTGATGGCCGTCAAGCCCTGCGAGCACGAGACCGCCATGCCCAATGGGGTTAGGGCGCCCGACAACACCGGGCCCCTCGATAGGCCACGACAACACTCGACCGGTATGTGTCTCTGAAACATAAAGATTGTCGCCCTCAGGAGAGATGCCGATTCCGTTCGGAGACTCAAGCGGGTAGATAACTTCTTTGATGGATGAACCATCAGGTGACGCGTAATAGACCCCACCGTGATCGCGCTCACGTGCGCGAATCTTGCCGTGATCTGTGAACCACATCATCCCGTCAGCATCGAAGACAAGGTCGTTGGGGCCCATCAATGGATTCCCGTCGCACTCCGTGTAGAGAACTGTTATCTCCCCGGTCTCAAGGTCGATGCGCTCAATGCGCCCCCCCGAGTAGTCCGCGGGCTGCAGCATCCCCGTGATCGTGAGCCCCATCAGTTCATGAAACTCCCAGCCACCGCTGTTACAAACATAAGCAGCACCATCTGGCCCAATTGCCAACCCATTCGGGCTCCCGCCTGGGGTGGCGACTACCTCGAGGCGCCCGTCTGGATGGAGTCGACTCACCCTCTTGTTCTGCAACTCGACGAATAAGAGAGTGCCATCTGGCATCCAGACCGGCCCTTCTGGGAAGCCAAGACCGGACGCTAAGAGGGTGGGTTCTGTTGTCATAGACCCCTACCTCATCACCGGGTTGCGCCCCACGTCAAGCCCGGCCCAAGATAGGGCCATGCGCATACGCCTAGACCACGCCGACGAGTACATGCATTCCCTTGAGGAAGCCACAAACTTCAACGAGAGCATGTACTTCAATGTCTACGATCCAAAAGCTCAGATGGGGGGATTCTTCCGCCTCGGCAACCGTGCCAATGAGGGCTACGCGGAGATGACCACCTGCCTCTATCTCCCTGATGGGCGAGTTGCATTCATGTTTGACCGACCCAAGATCACAACCAACGACGCCTTCGACGCAGCTGGGATGCGATTCGATGTCGTGAAACCCTTCGAGTCGCTCAAGGTCAGCTACTCGGGGCGCGCCGTGCTCCTAGATGATCCGCTTGTCATGGCGAACCCACGACGCGCATTTACAGAGAGCCCATGGACAGAGGTTGAGGCAACACTTGATTACCGCGGCCTCTCTCCAATGATGGGGGGCGAGCCCGTCAACGACGACGGCACTGCACTCACGGAGGATCTCTCCGGTGGTTTCGCACGCGGCCACTACGAGCAGCACGTCGGCGCACGCGGATCAATTCGCGTCGGCGATGAAGAGTGGGAGATCGACGGTTACGGACTGCGCGACCACTCATGGGGACCGCGCTACTGGCAAGCCCCTTATTACTACCGCTGGCTCACCATGAACTTTGGTGACGACGCAGGCTTCATGATCTCCTACATCGCATCTGCCGATGGCGGAGTGCGCATGGGTGGGGTCGTCTTCGAGGATGGCAAATACACGCACATCCACCACTGCGAGGTTGAGACTGAGTGGGAGGGTGACGACATCTACCATCGCCGCATTGTTGCCAAGGCAAAAGCAGGCGATCGCGAGTATGAAATCACCGGTGAGGTCATGTCACTAGTGCCGCTTCGTAACCGCCGCGTTGCACCAGATGGCGAGAAGCTCGTAACGCGAATCAGCGAGGGAATGACGCGCTGGACGTGGAATGGCCGAACTGGGTATGGGCTCTCTGAGTACCTCGACCAGATTGTTGATGGTCGGCCGGTCGGCTCCAAAGCGTGAGTCGCCCCAACTCTGTAGAGGCTGAGAAACTTGCACGCTGTACGGCACGCGCTCTCGGCGGCGAGTACACCGTCGATGGCGTTCGGAGACTCTCCGGTGGCGCGTCGCGCGAGACCTGGGCTTTTGATGCACACTCCACTCTGGACGGGGTCGCCACGACTGAGCACCTTGTGCTTCGGCGCGACCCGGGAGCGAGCAGCGGACAGATCGGTCGCTCAACAGAGTTCCTGCTTCTAGATGCTGTCGGGCGTGCCGGCGCCCCGGTGCCACTTGTTCGATTTCTTCTAGAGGCCGATGACGGTCTCGGCGACGGGTTCGTAATGGAGCGCATCGAGGGAGAGACCATCGCTCGCAGAATTCTTCGTGATGAGGAGTACGCGCAGGCGCGTCCTTTACTCGCTGCTCAGTGCGGAGAGATTGCAGCACGTATCCACGCAATCGATACGGAGGGCTTGCCATCCCTTGATGCACTTGGCCCCCATGAGCAGATTGCTCAATACCGTTCACTTGTCGAGGCTTTCGGCGAGGCGCACCCTGCATTCGAACTCGCGTTTCGCTGGCTCGAGAGCCACGCCCCTGAAGCGCCAGCCGGAGGCCCACGCTTAGTCCACGGCGATTATCGCAATGGCAACTTCATAGTCGGCCCCGAGGGGATCAGATCCGTCCTCGACTGGGAACTAAGCCACCTTGGCGACCCGGCTGAGGATTTCGGCTGGCTCTGCGTGCGCTCCTGGAGATTTGGGGTCAACGACAAACTCGTCGGCGGCTTCGGAGACCTCGAAGATTTACTCACTGCTTACAGCGCTGCCGGCGGCACCGGAGTCGATGCTGAGAGAGTCCGCTACTGGGAGATCTTCGGGACTCTCAAATGGGGAGTCATCTGCCAAATGCAGTGCGCCTCCCATGTCCACGGCATCGTTCGCTCCGTCGAGAACGCCATGCTGGGGCGTCGCGTCGCAGAGACCGAGTGGGATCTCCTCAATCTCATCACCGGCGAAGACCCTGGCCCGGATCCAACGTGGTCACTGCCTGCACTCGCGGGTAATCCTTCATCCCTAACGATCCACGACTCACCAAGTGCTCAATTGCTTGTGGAGGCGGTACGCGAGTTCCTTGAGAAAGACGTAATGCCCAATACCGAGGGGCGCGTCTCGTTTCATGCTCGCGTCGCTAGCAACGCACTCCGAATGGTTGAGCGCGAACTTGGAATCGGCCATGGAGCCAATGAGCACGCACGCACGCAACTCGCGACGCTCCTTGGGTTTGACGCACCACTATCAGAGCTCCTTCAGGCGCTTGCAGCGTCTATCCGCAACGGGGCCGACCATGATGCTCCAACTATTACTGCAGTTCGCGAACTCGTTCGCGCGAAACTCCTCGTATCTGACCCGAACTACACATAGGCCTCTAAATGCGCATAGTTACTTGGAACGTAAACTCACTCAAAGCACGCCTTCCCAGAGTTGAGGAGTGGCTTAAAACCTCCGATGCAGACGTGATCTGCATACAAGAGACCAAGATGACAAACGAAGCTTTCCCCACAATGGCCTTCGAGGCACTTGGGTACGAGAGCGCACACCACGGCCAGGGCAGATGGAACGGTGTCGCGATACTTTCGCGCGTTGGCCTAACCGATGTAACGATGGGCTTTGGCGGTCTTGAAGATCCCTACGAAGGCGATGCGCGCCTCATCTCTGCAATGTGCGGTGGAGTACGCGTTGTATGCGTATATGTCCCCAACGGTCGCGAGGTGCCGAGCGAGTTCTATGACCGTAAGTTGATCTGGCTCAAGCGACTACGAGAGTGGTTAGAGGCCAATTGCTCCCCCGATGAGCCTCTAGTACTCCTCGGTGACTTCAACGTGGCCCCAGAGGATCGCGATGTTTGGGACCCGGCTCACTTTATTGGGGCGACACATGTAACTGAGGCTGAGCGCGATGCACTCGCTGAGTTACGTGCGTGGGGTCTCGTTGATGCATTTCGTGAATTGAATGACGACTCCGGTCAGTACACATTCTGGGATTACCGAGGTGGAGATTTTCATCAGGGCCGAGGAGTCCGTATCGACCTTCTCTACATCACTCCATCCGTGCGAGAACGCCTCACAGCAGCCAAGATGGACCGAGATGCCCGAAAGGGCGAGAAGCCCTCAGATCACGCCCCCGTGGCGATTGACATATCGACTAACTAATCGGAGAACTCCGCGCGTAGTTCTCGGCGAGTCTGGAAGGCTCAGGAATTACGCACTTGGGATGAGTGTCACACCCCTGTTTTAGAGTCGAACATATGTTCGATAGACTGCGAAACGCCCACACAGAACTCCAATCCGCTATGGCCGCCATAGAGGTAGATGTTGT
>JBAWWI010000075.1:0-9897 GCA_037146835.1 Actinomycetes bacterium
GCCATCGCCGCAGCCCTACCCGCATCTGCCTTCTTACAGGTCTCTACGGCTGGTGCGGCGATCCCGCCCGCCTCTAGTGGAGGATTTACCGGGGTGAGCCCGTTTCGGCTCCTCGATACTCGTAACTTCGGGAGCGGCCCCTGCCTCACAGGCGAGCGCTCCTTAGCAGTTGCTGGCGTGATCGGATCTGATGTCCCCTCGGATGCCGCAGCCGTTGCTTTGAATGTGACGGTGATTAACCCCTCGGGGAGCGGCTTCGTGACGGTCTGGCCCGCTGGCGTCTCAAGGCCTACAGCTTCTTCTGTCAACTACTCCGCAGGCGAGGTTGTACCGAACAATGTGATCGTCGCTGTCGGCGGGTTCTCGGCCGTCACCATCTTCGCAAACGCTGGATGCCCCCACATAGTGGTCGATGTAGTCGGCTGGTTCGCCTCGGGGTCTCCTGCCCAGGGTGGGCTCACAGGCATCACCCCCGACCGCCTCCTCGATACGCGCAGCACAGGCAAGGGCCCCTGCATAAGCACGACACGAGATCTTCAAGTTGCAGGCGTTCCATTTACTGAAGTCCCCGCCGATGCTGCAGCGGTAGCCCTCAATGTCACTGTCATTACCCCAAATATTCCCGGCTACTTGACAGTATTCCCAACGGGATCGTCAAGGCCCACTGCCTCGACTCTGAACTACTCAACAAATCAAGTTATCGCTAACGGAACTGTTGTCAAGGTCGGAGCGTCAGGTTCAATCTCACTATTCGCAAGCGGCGGTTGCCCCAATGTCGTAGTTGATGTTGTTGGTTGGTTTGCTCCTGGTACCCCAACGAGCGCCGGAGGATTCTTCGGAGTAAATCCATACCGCCTCCTCGACTCGCGAAACGCTGGACAGGTTCCATGTGTTGGAGGATCTCGTACCTACCACCTGAACGCAGCAGGAGTAGACGGAAGCGCTGTCCCATCTGAGTCACGCGCTGTCGCACTCAATGTCACGGTAACCGGGCCCGCCGGAGCGGGTTTCATCACTGTCTCCCCAACTGGGGCCTTACGCCCAACTGCTTCAAACCTAAATTACGTAGCGGGCCAGACCGTCCCTAACGGCGTGCTTGTAAAGGTTGGCTCATCGCAGTCTGTAGACATTTTTGCGAGCGGAGGATGCCCCGACCTAATCGTCGATGTTGTAGGCGGATTCGCAGCCAGCCCACTTGACCTCGTCTCAGGCTGCACAGCGAGCGACCTCTTAGTCGCTGCCTGCTCGACTTTTATTCAGAGCAGCATTGCGCCACCGAGTAAGGAGATTGGAGCGGTAGATGGAGCTTCCTCCGTAAGTGCTGACGGCCGTTACGTCGCATTCGCTGCCGGAACAACGACACAGATATTTCGGCGAGACCTGCTTACAGGCATAACTACGCTGGTCAGCCATGCCCCAAGCGGGTCACTCGGCAACGACAGTTCGTATACGCCTGCAATTAGCGCTGATGGGCGATACGTTGCATTTACCTCGGATGCACTCAACCTTCAGGAGGTTGAGAAGACGAGTTTTAACACTGAGCTTTATCGCTGGGACGCAACTACCGATACCGTCCTTCGCTTGGAGAGCGGAATTGGAGGCTCGGACGCCAACGGCGATGCATGGAACCCCAGTATCAGCGACGACGGAAACCGCATCGCATTCCTATCGGATACCGACAACTTCCTGGTGAGCCCGCCGTACCTGAATTACGCGTTGATCTTTGATGCATTCGTAATTGACGTCACCAGCGGGACAACTATCGTTGCAAGCCGCACGCCGCTCACAATCTCTCCCCCAGATGGGGTCATCTCCGCAGTAATCAGCGGAGACGGACGTTTCGTTGCCTATGAGACCGTTGACCCGTTAGCCACTTACGACACTAATGGCGCAAGCGACATTTACAGGCGCGAACTCTCCAATAACAACTGGGAGTGGGTAACGCGCAGGCCATTAGGGGGGCCAAGTGCTGCCGGTGCTACGGACCCGACCATCTCTAGAGACGGAGGCCTCATTGCATTTGCCTCAACCTCTGCAGAGTTTGACCTCAATGCGAGTGACACGGCCCTCACTCAAGATATTTTCGTGCGCGACATGGCCTCGGACAGCATTACTCGATCCAGCGTTGCCCCTAACGGATTTGTTCTCAACGGAGATTCGTATAGTCCTCGAATCAGTGCGTCGGGGCGGATGGTTGCATACCTCACTGATGCTACGAACGCAGTCCCATCGGATACGGCTGGCAGGACAGACCTAGTAGTCCGTGATCGCACGCGTGGCGTTAACACTCGCGCCAATGTTGCTCCAAATCTCACAGAGTCAAGTGCTTTCATAGACTCTCCAGTGCTAAGCGCAGACGGAAAATACGCGGGATGGAACACCGCATCTTCTTACGCCCCTGGAGATGCAGATAACGCACAAGACTCTTTCCTTCGCTTTTTTGCTAGCGACATCTCGCTCTCAAATATCTCGCCTGCCTCCTTGACTGCAAACAGCACACCGACCCTGACTCTCACCGGGATTGGGTTCGCTGACGATGCATTACCAGTAGTAGATGGTCAAGGAGTCAACATTAGCAACGTCGTGATAAATGCAGAGGGAACCAGCCTTACCTTTACTCTCACGATTAGCGCCGTGGACTCAATCGGCCGACACGATATTTGGGTAAGAAATCCTGGCGGAGCGTCATGGTCGGCGGCCGGAGCGGCTGCGGTTGGGCGCACCGGACTATTACGTGTCGGGTAACGAAGCGCGTAGCCATATAGAAGTAAAACGAAGGCGACGGCGCATACTCCTAACATGGAGCGCTGGACTCCTAACAATCATTCTCTTCGCCGAGGGCGCTACAAGAGTCATCAAGAACCGCCTCCCCGAGCCTGCGGATTGGTTCTCGCCCGCCTCGGCGCGTTTGGTGCGCGAGATGGATCAACTACAGGAACAAAATGTTCGCAGCAGCATCAGCATTGTTGGATCCTCAATGTCTGGGCGCGACCTCGTACCGAGCGAGCTTGCGAGAGCACTCGGCGACACATCCAAAATTGCCCCGAGCACTCTCCCCCCAAAGAGCGGTGCCGAAGCGCAGACTGCTGATCCGCGTATCAAGAATCTCTCGGTTGGCGGAGGGGGGCAGACCACCGTTGTGGAGCGATGGCTGCTTGAGGAGGTTGTACCGAGAATTCACCCGCAGAGAATCATCTGGGGAGTATCTAGCCTCGACTTCAACGCTGCGCGGCGTGAAACCACTATCGACCGGTATAACAACGCTCGGCAGACCCGAGTTGGGGCTCTCGCGGACGCAGATCAATTCTTAGCCTCCTTCTCTGCACTCGCTAAGAATCGTGCCGCGCTGCGCGATCCATATGGAATGCTCAAAGTACTAACTGGTGGAGACCTCTCAACGCGCCTCCCCGACCGATCGCAACCAAGGGCCGCCTCTTTTAACCTTGGATACAAACCGCTGCCTCCCGCGAAGCTCAAGAAGATGCAACTCAGCGAGATCGCATACGCGCGCGATGTGCAACTGCGCGGTTATTCATTAGGGAGAGAAGAACTCGATGCATTCAGGCGTACCTTGAGGCGCCTCAAAGCATTGGATACCAAAGCCGCGGTCGTACTAATGCCTGTGACTCAGGGCTTCATAGACGCCCACCCACATGGAGCAAGAGACTTCGACGAATGGAGAACTCGCGTAACCGCTGCAGCGCAGTCGGAGGGTGTTGCTGTCTTGGATCGCACACGCTCTAGACCCGATACTTCCTTCAGAGATGCTGAGCACCTTCTAGTACCGCAAGCCCGTGATTTTTCACTTGAGGTTGCCACCGAGTTAAAGCGGCAGGGTTGGTGAGATGAGTTTCAACTCACTTCAATTCATAGCGTTGCTAGTGCTAGTTGTTCTTCTCTATTGGAGACTTCGTCTTAAAGGGCAGAACCGGCTGCTACTAATCGCCTCCTATGTTTTTTACGGCTGGTGGGATTGGCGCTTCCTGATCTTGCTTGCCGCCACGACGGTCGTCGACTTCGGTATCGGCATTCGCATCGAGGAGGCCGGCGGGGAGCGCTCTAAACGAGCCTGGCTCATTTCACAACTTGCCTTCAACCTTGGGATTCTTGCGTTCTTCAAATATGCCGGTTTCTTCGTCGACTCTGCAGAGCATGTTGCTCGTGCAATTGGCCTTGGCTGGAGCAGCCAAGCGCTGTCAATCATTCTTCCCGTAGGAATCTCGTTCTTTGTGTTCCATGAAATCTCATACGCGGTTGATATCTACCGCGGCAGGCTTGACGCTGAGAGGCGACTAAGTACCTACGCCCTCTTTATCGCCTACTTCCCACTTCTTGCCGCAGGGCCTATAGAGCGCGCATGGCACCTGCTCCCCCAACTTCGCACTGAGCGACAGCGCCCGACTAAGGAACAGGCCTATTCGGGGATAGTGCTAATCGTCTCTGGGATATTCAAGAAGGTCGTAATCGCAGATACCGTCGCGAAGGTCTCCAACGATGTATTCGGTCGCACCTCAGGCCGTGGCACTATTCCACTTGCTATTGGAGCAGTCGCATTCGCAATACAGATCTACTGCGACTTCGCTGGGTATACCGATGTCGCACGCGGCACCTCGCGCCTGCTCGGCATTGAGGTCTTCCGCAACTTTGAGTCACCGTATCTCTCAACAAACATCACTCAGTTCTGGCGCACCTGGCACATATCTCTCTCGTCGTGGCTCCACGATTATCTCTATATTCCACTTGGAGGCAACAAGGGTGGCAGGTTTGGAACCTACCGAAACCTGATAATCGTGATGCTCCTCGGAGGTCTCTGGCACGGCGCTGCATGGACCTTTGTGATCTGGGGAGCACTCCACGGCATTGCGCTTGCATTACACCGGGCACGAGGCGCTTACGAGCCGCGCGGCACCCCGCCTTCTCCGCGTTGGCGCGACATCCCAAGCATCCTCGCTACCTTCACTTTTGTTACTGCGCTATGGGTCATCTTTAGATCCGCAACTATCGGCGATGCGTTTAGCTTCTTCCACTCAATGGCGACAGGCGGGCTCTTCGGCTCCAACCCAGGGGCTTGGAAGGCAGATCTCCTTCTCGTCGGAGGCTTTGGCGCACTTGTTTTAGTGATGGATCTTCTAGATCGAAATCGCTCTAGGCTAAGACCGCTCGCGGTATGGGCGCCCGCTATCCAAGGGGCAATGCTCGGGGCTGCTCTTATCGGGATATTGGTCTTCTCTGGGACTCCACCGGAGCCATTTATCTACTTCCAGTTTTAGACTCGAGAAGCAGTAATTCGAGCGGGTGAAATTAGAGAGGGCCCCAGACTGAGAGGGTGCTAGCGAGAGCCTTCGCATCAAGACTCGTGCGGAAGCGCAGCGATGTCCCCTCTACCTGCAACGAACCAATCGTTGAGCCGTCGGGGGCCTTGCCTATCCAGCCCGCATTTACGCCTGCTGCAAACTCTGCACTCCCACTGGCGCGCGGAGTTGAGCAACCTGTCGGCTCGAGATACACCGCCAAATAATCATCTGAGATTCGCGCAGGAGCGGGTGGCGCATACAGAGTCAAGACCTCTTGGCAGACTCCGTTTCCCTGCCCTGTTGATAGCCCTACAACTGCTCGTATCCCCCAATTAGCAGGGAGAGACATTGGCCGGCGACGAAGAGGCTCAGCTAGTTGAAGCACCTGCGAGTCGAAGACTCCGTTGAATTCAGAAGCCCCAGCCGGAGCCGCTATTGCAGGAACCGCATCTCCCCACAATGCCGAGCGATAGGTCCGCGTCCCAACCTTCGTCTTGCCACTCCAGAGCGAATCGACGCGACCGAGGAAGAGTGCCTCGCTGCGATTGATTGATATTTCGCTTGGGCGCTCGCCAACTGATCGAGCGTTCACCTTTAATACTCGCTGCTCTGCCTCGGTAGTTAGCGCATTTACACTCGCTACTCCACCTGCAAATAAATCTGCTACTGCTTTGGGGCTCGGCGCTACGTAATCCGCGCCGAGTAGCGAAAGAATAAAAGTACGGTCCGCGTCGTTGGCGACGTGCACCCACATTGGGGTAGCGCCAACGATGTCAAGAGACGAGAGAACATAGAACTCTCCGCCAACGCGCCTCACCTCGAGTCGACCACCAGAGTCGTACTCCGCCGTAACTAATGAGTCATCCCCGCGGCGCATAAAGGTCTCTCTAGCGGTTGACCCATCCCGGCCTGAACTCTCCGCCGAGTATGCGACTGCATCAGATGCTCCACTCTTGAGCGAGGAAGCCGCTAGGAGTCGAGTACCGGATGGAGACACCTTCGGCTCTTGCCCGCTCCCGCTGCCACCTCCGCAGGCGCCTGCGACCAACGCGAGGCCCATCACTATCGCGGAGAGGGCAATCACGCTTTTAGTCTGCGTGGCTCTCGTAGCTGAAGCGCTACCAATTCTCGCTCTGGCGTTCATAATCCCCATCTCAAAAACTCGCGTCTCAGGAACTCGCGTCTTCGTAATCAACTCGCCAAAGACTAAGCCCGTGTGGAGGTGCTAGTTGCCCAGCCGCAGCGCGATCCTTTGCCCTAAGTATCGAGAGGATCTCGCCAGCCTTACGCTTGCCTCTCCCGGCCTCTACCTGTGTCCCTACTAATGCTCGAACCATCTGCCAGCAGAACGCTGTGGCCTTTACCTGATACCGCAGCACTCCACCTCCTAGGTCACTCCACTCCGACTCGAGTACTCGCCTAACGGTCGTTGAGCCCTCTGGCCCCTTCCGACAGAAGGATGCGAAGTCGTGCTCCCCGATAAACGGAGTTGCTGCTAACTGAAGAGCGTGAAGATCTATCGGCTCCGGAACCCACCAAGCACTCCTCGCCATTGATGGGTCTGGCGTCGAGCGATTGAGGACCGTATAGCGGTACGTGCGCGCACGAGCAGAGTGGCGGGCATCGAAACCTGCAGGGGCAATGCTCGCATCGCGCACTGCAATCTCAGATCCGAGCATGCGATTTAGCCGCTCAACAAGCATCGCTGGGTCGGTGCCATCGGGTGCCCCAAAGGAGACAACCTGGCCCCACGCGTGTACCCCAGCATCGGTGCGCCCCGCGCAGGCCAGAGTTATCTCGGCCCTAAGAACCTTGCTCAATGCTCCTGAGATCTCACCAGCAACTGTGCGCTGATCGCGCTGCTGCGCAAAGCCATGAAAATCAGTTCCGTCATATGCCACAGTCATACGAATAATGACGGAGTTGCTATCAACAGAAGAATTGCCTTTAGAAGAATTCTCTTTGGGCGCGAGACTGCCGCCGAGTTCGGCGGCAGGATCGAAGAGCGTCATAACTACATCGTAGGTTCAGGGTGTTTGAGGCGCCCAATTACCTATATGCGAGAACTAGATAAGTTCGATACGCGCCATGGGCGCGTTGTCACCTGGGCGGGGCCCAAGCTTTGAGATTCTCGTGTAGCCACCATTGCGGTCGGCATAACGAGGTGCAATCTCAGAGAAGAGTTTGCGGGTTGCTGTCTCGTCTTTGATTGTTGCAACCACAAGACGCTGACGGTGCACGCCGCCCTTCTTTGCCTTGGTGATCAACTTCTCCGCGTATGGGCGAAGAGCCTTTGCCTTTGGCAGGGTGGTGGTAATCGCTCCAGCCTCAAAAAGAGAGGATGCGAGGTTCGCCATCATTTGTCTGTGGTGCGACGGGCCACTACCGAAGTGGCCGCCCTTCTTGGGGGTAGGCATTTTCTCAGTCCTTGGTTCGAAGCGCTAAACCGCGCTCATCGAGTTTCTCGAGGATCTCGTCGAGCGACTTCTGGCCAAAGTTGGTGATGGCAAGAAGATCATCTTCGCTCTTCGACATGAGCTGCCCAATTGTGTCGATACGAGCACGCTTGAGGCAGTTGCGAGGACGCTCAGAGAGGTCAAGGTCCTCGATTGCAAGGTCAAAGTCTGGAGATGTTGAGGGAGCAACCGCTACCTCGCCAAGCTCAAGACGAGGAGCCTCGTTGGAGAGATCAGCTACAAGCTCAACGAGATTTCCAAGGGTCGCACCGGCAGATGCAAGAGCATCGCGAGGTGTGATTGATCCATCGGTCTCAATCTCGATTGAGAGGCTGTCGTAGTTTGTGGCCTGCTCAACGCGTGTCGGTTCGATCGCAAAGGAGACACGACGAACAGGTGCGAAGATTGCATCTACGGGGATTGCTCCGATAGAGGCTCCAGGCTTCTTGGTCTTGTCAGCCGAGGAGTATCCACGACCCTGCTCAACTGTGATGTCAAGAGCAAGACGCCCCTTGCCATTCACCGATGCGATGTAAAGGTCGGTTGAGAGGATCTCAACATCTGAGGTCGTCTGAATGTCTCCAGCGGTAATCTGGCGTGGGCCAGTTACATCAAGGCGAAGGGTTACAGGCTCCTCAGAGAGGGAGGTGAGCACAATGTCTTTGAGGTTAAGAATGACATCTGTAACGTCTTCCTTAACTCCCTTGATTGTTCCGAACTCATGCAGAGCGTCATCGAAGCGCACCTGAGTAACTGCTGCACCTGGGATCGAGGAGAGAAGTACTCGACGCAGGGTGTTTCCGAGAGTGTGGCCAAAGCCAGGCTCTAGGGGAGAGATGGTGAAGCGCTGAACATTGCCGACGGCTTCTTCGGCTTCGATCTCTGGGCGCTGGATGATGAGCATGTTTTCCTCGCTCTTGCGGTTCTGATGCGGTCGGGTCTATTGGGTAATTACTGGTGCTACTAGTAGATCTGTTACTTGCTCTATTACTTGCTCTATTACTTGCTCTATTACTTGGCTCTATTACTTGGAGTAGAGCTCAACAATGAGCTGCTCGCGCACTGGCACATCGATCTGATCGCGGAGCGGAAGATCGCGCACTGTGACTTTGTGGTCAGCATTATTGGCCTCGAGCCACATCGGGACCGTGCGGTCCAGAGTGTCGAGGTTGTGGCGGACAACGATCATCGCCTGCGCTTTGGTGCTTAGGCCGACAACATCGCCCTTGCGCAGTTTGTACGAAGGAATTGTCACTCGCTTGTCGTTCACTGTTACGTGGCCGTGGCGAACAAACTGACGGGCCTGGTTGCGGCTCGCAGCGAAGTTTGCACGGAACACAACATTGTCGAGGCGCTGCTCGAGCATACGAAGAAGGTTCTCTCCAGTAATGCCCTTGTCGCGTGCGGCCTCTGCATAGAGGTTACGGAACTGCTTCTCAAGCACACCATAAATACGGCGAGCCTTCTGCTTCTCACGAAGCTGGAAGAGGTACTCGCTCTCACGAATACGCCCACGGCCGTGAATACCTGGCGGGTATGGGTGGCGCTCGATCTGGCACTTCATCGTGTCGCACTTGGCGCCCTTGAGGAAGAGTTTCATGCGCTCGCGACGGCAGAGGCGGCAGACTGGTCCGGTATAACGAGCCATGTCAGACCCTCCGACGCTTCGACGGGCGGCAGCCGTTGAATGGGACAGGTGTGACGTCCTTGATACCGAGCACCTCAATACCTGCGCTCTGGATAGAACGAATTGCAGTCTCACGCCCGGAGCCCGGGCCCTTGACCATTACATCAACACGACGCACGCCATGCTCCATCGCGCGCTTGGCGGCAGTCTCGGCAGCGAGCTGAGCAGCGAATGGAGTCGACTTACGAGATCCCTTGAAACCAACATTGCCAGACGAGGCCCACGCAATGGTGTTCCCCTGCTGATCTGTGATCGTGATGATCGTGTTGTTGAAGGACGACTTAATGTGCGCCACTCCGTGAGTGATGTTCTTGCGTTCTCTACGGCGAGGACGACGACCGCCGGGTGCAGGCTTTGCCATTTGGTGCTTATCTCCTAAGGAGTCTACGAACAGGCTTCCAAGCGAAGCCCTAACTAACTAAGAACTGTTATTACTTACGGACTGGCTCTACTTACGGAC
>JBAWWI010000076.1:0-9842 GCA_037146835.1 Actinomycetes bacterium
GTCTGCGATGTAGATGTTGCCGGTCGTATCGACTGCTACTCCATTCGGGTAGGCGAGTTGGTTCGCGTTCGAGCCCTCACCGTTTCCGCCTGCGACTGTTGTGCCTTCGGTCGCTCCTGGCGCCCATTTTTGGATCCGATGGTTATAAATGTCTGCGATGTAGATGTTGCCGGTCGTATCGACTGCTACACCATTCGGGTAGTTGAGCTGGTTCGCGTTCGAGCCCTCACCGTTGCCGCCTCCGACAGTGCTCACGCGCCGCACAATCTCTTGTACCCGACTGTTTCCGGTGTCTGCGATGTAGATGTTGCCAGTTGTATCGACTGTTACGCCGCTTGGGCTGGCGAGTTGGTTCGCGTTCGCTCCGTATCCGTTGCCTCCTGCGACTGTTGTGCCTTCGGTCGCTCCTGGCGTCCATTTCTGTACCCGATAGTTCTCAGAGTCTGCGATGTAGATGCTGCCGCTGGTATCGACCGCTACACCACTCGGGTAGGCGAGTTGGTTCGCGTTCGCGCCGTATTCGTTGCCGCCTGCGACTGTGGTGCCTCCGGTCGCTCCTGGCCCCCATATTTGTATCCGCTGGTTATTAACGTCTGCGATGTAGATGTTGCCGGTCGTGTCGACTGCTAGACCGCGCGGGCTGTTGAGTTGGTTCGCGCTCGAGCCGGCCCCGTTGCCGCCTGCGACTGTTGTGCCTGCGATCGCGCCTGGCGCCCATTTTTGTATCCGATTGTTTACAGTGTCTGCGATGTAGATGTTGTCGTTCGTGTCGACTGCCACACCATACGGGTAGGCGAGTTGGTTCGCGTTCGCTCCGTATCCGTTGCCTCCTGCGACTGTTGTGCCTTCGATCGCTCCTAGCGCCCATTTTTGTATCCGATGGTTATCGTATCCGATGGTTATCAGTGTCTGCGATGTAGATGTTGCCGGTCGTATCTACTGCTACACCCTTTGGGTTGTTGAGTTGGTTCGCGTTCGAGCCGGCCACGTTGGCGCCTGCGACTGTGGTGCCCTCGGTCGCGCCTGGCGCCCATTTTTGGATCCGACTGTTATACGCGTCTGCGATGTAGGTGTTGCCGGTCGTGTCGACTGCTACGCCATACGGGGCGTTGAGTTGGTTCGCGTTCGAACTGTCCCCGTTGCCGCCCGCGACTGTGATCGCTGGGAAATACTCCGGCGGCGTCGCGTCGGCGCGTGATGCGCGCAGGCTCAACCCAAAAAGGCTCGCTGCAATCACTGATACCACTAAGAGCAGAGAAGAGGCGCGGCGCGCAGAGTTTGAGAGGAGAGTCTTGAGAGCCATGACTGTGGGGCCTTCAAGGTATGTGCCCCTACTGCCCACATGCCCGGATGCCATGACGGCAAACAAATTCACTGGGAGGTCACTTGGTGTGGGAATTATGGAGGTGGTATGTGCAGCTTGTCAACTGCTGGGCGATTTGGCCCTTAACCCAAGGAATCGGCTTGATACTTGGCTAAAGGCGAGGCCAAAAGGCCGATCTCGCCTGCTCGAGACCCGAAATACCAGCCACCACAGGCCTCAAAGAGCGTCAAGGCAGATACACGAGTCGCCACTCTTTGTGTAAAAGCTTGCCGAGGGCTGTTTTTAGCGGAGCGTCTGTGTGTAGGTAGCGGTTACCTTCGGTGCGAAGGCCTCTGCAGCCTTAACGTTCAAGCCGATTGGCTTCTTATTGATCTTGAAGGCGTAGAGAAAAAGCGCTGTGGTGAAGTGGCGAGTAACTGGCCATGTGGTTGAGGCCTTAAGAGCTGGCGGCTTGCATCCGTCCTCTCCGAGGCGTGCAAGGTTCTCGGGAACAGGCAGCCCTGCTTGGCGTGCGATGGCAATAATTCCGCCTCCACCTTTTCCGATCTCACAGATATCGCTAAACGCGGTTAGGTGACCTGATCCCTCTACCCAGACGCCTCGCTTAGGAGCAACGACATCATCAAAATAGTTCTGTATCCCTGCTATCGGAATAACGCCGTCTTGGTTTCCAGCCATGAAAATATTTGGCTTCGATGGAGGAATGATCGCTGCAACGGATGTTGATCCATATGTAGCAGCAGACCCTGCTCCAGCGAGCGGCGCATAAGCGATTACGTCATCCCTCGAGGCAGCGATCTCGATTGATCCTCTCGCTCCAGCAGAGTGCCCGAGCACGCCTATCTTCTTGGTCTTGATGTGTCCATGAAGAAGTCCCTTAGAGGCTGCATTTACCTCGCGAATCTTGGCGACCGTCTCGTCGTAGACCGCGAGATTTGTCTTCGGTGTAGTTGGTGCTCCACCGAGCTGAGACGCGATGCCTCGCTCTAGAAAATCAGGTGAGGCAACTACGAATCCCCAAGTTGCTAAGTGTGTAGTGAGGAATGTGCTCTGGTCGCGGTATCCACCTGCGCCATGGCTAAACACAAGTAAAGGAAAGGCTCCTTTGGCAACGGGGAGCGCCCTGTAGGCATCAGTCTTGAAGGGAGGATTTACGCCCTTAGCGTCGAGAAGGTCTTGGATGCCTTTAGGAAGCCAGTCGCGAAGGTAATAACTGTCGTGCTTCTTGCCCTTAGCGCTGGACTTATTAGCTGGGTACCAAACCTCAACAGATCGATCATCGAGCTTGATCGTGGTAACACCGGCTACGTATGGCCCAGGCTTTGCGAAGGGAGCGTTCTGGGCAACCTTGGTAACGCTGACCATTGTTCCATAGCCTGCATACGCAGAGGGTGAGAGAAGTCCTGCGGTAGCGAATGACGCGACTGTGGCTAGAACGGTTGCTCTTAGTAGATATGACCTGCGCATTGTTCTCCTGTTCAACTTATAGAGGTTGTTCAATCGCGATATCGGAAGATGCTCTTGAGCATTGGTGTTGAGAACTGGTGTAGCGAATTTTGTGAGATTAGCAATAAATACTCGAGCCTTTTGGGCTTGGAGATTTAGGAGCGCTTCCCTTATAGAGGTAGGGAGGTCTCCGCGGTTCCTACGGGTGCGCCGCGCCTTGTGAACCACTCAGTCCCAAAGGCGAGAGCGTAGATCTCAACGGGCATGTTGAGGAAGAAGGAGTCCTCAGGGATTTGGCTTGCATGCGCGGCCATTGCTGCGCGCTTGCGATCAACAACGCTCGTGACGTCTACTCGAGTAGTTATTAAGTGGCTTGCGACTCCGAGGTTGAGATCCTCGGGGTTCTCCGGCAGGGGTGAGTCTTCAATTAGATCGTCGGGGCGCGCTTTCATGAGGGCTATCAAGTGATCTCGGTCGATCGTTGCTTCATAGACATGCTGCGTACCGGCGATCTCTCCGGCGCGAATACCTACGCGGTGAACCTGGATGTGGTCAGGGTGCCCGTAACCGCCGTGCTCGTCGTAGACGGTAAGCACATCAGCCGACTCCTCGATCAAGATATCTGCGAGGCGCCGCGCCGCGAACTCAACATCTTGCTGAGCAAAACACTCTGGATTTAGGTTTGACTCCTCACCTGCCATTCCAGAGTCGCGAAAATCAAGGTACGCAACCCTGTGGATACCAAGGGCTAGCGCTGCAGCCTCGAGCTCAGCGCTGCGATGCTCGCCAAGCCCAACTCCGTCGGCTACGACTCCATCAGCAACCTCGCCCTCTTCGCCGCGGGTCGCAACCACAAGAACAACACGGTGCCCTGCGTCGCTGGCCAGGGCAATGGTTCCACCGGTGGTCATAGCCTCGTCGTCCGGGTGGGCATGGAAGCAAACAAGTGTTGACATCCGGTGATGCTGTCACGCCGGAAGGTGCTTTGTCGCAGTTGGGGAGGTTTCTTTCGCCCTTGGAGCGGCTAAGGCCAAAAGGACGCGGGTACGCTGCAGCCCGTTCGCCGGTTCAGATAGCGGCCGAGGCGATGGCTAAAAAACGCGGAGGATTTGTAACAGGTGAGTACCTCAGATGCAGTGGCATTCAGTGATCTCGCAGTTGGGGATACATCTGCTCCCTTAGTAATTGAGGGAATTAGTCGCACCCACTTTGTTCGCTATGCGGGAGCCTCTGGTGACTTCAACCCGATGCACCACGATGACGCATTGGCCCAGCAGTATGGGAACCCCTCAGTATTTGGGCACGGGATGCTGACCGCAGGTATTGCCGCTAGGTCAGTAAAAGACTGGTTTGGCCCCACGGCACTGCGCCAGCTCGATGTGCGCTTCGCAAAGCAGGTCTGGCCAGGTGAGACTCTTACCTCAACGGCGACTATTTCATCACTAAGCACTGATGAGGTCTCTGGCGAAGGCCGCGCTGAACTAACGCTGAGTGTTGTGAATGCAGACGGAGAAGAGAAACTGAACGGCACTGCAACCGTCGCTGTAGCGCAGTAGCCGCCACATATTTTTCTACGCCAATTTTTATAACCAAAAAACTTTTAACTAACTAAAATATTCAACTGAGAAAAGGGAGCAATCAATGGGTTTACTTGATGGAAGAGTCGCGGTAATCACAGGTTCTGGTAGAGGTATTGGTCGAGAGTTTGCGCTCTCAATGGCGAGCCAGGGTGCGAGCGTCGTTATCAACGATGTTGGGGTAAGCCTCGATGGCCAGGGGAGCGAAGAGGATCCAGCGGCGCAGACTTGTCGCGATATCGAGGCACTCGGCGGTAAGGCAGTTCCGTCTTATGACTCGGTCGCTGATTTCGATGGCGCCGGGCGCATCATCCAGACGGCTGTTGAGAACTTCGGAAAGATCGACATTCTTGTGAACAACGCTGGCATTGTTCGTGACCGCTCGCTGCTCAAGATGACCCCTGAGGACTTTGATGCAGTTGTAAAGGTCCACATGTACGGAACCTTCAACACTGCGCGCCACGCTGCGGAGCTGATGAAGGAGCAGGGTTATGGGCGCATCATCAACATCACCTCGCAGGCTGGGCTACGCGGAAACTTTGGGCAGACCAACTATGGAGCCGCTAAGGCAGCGATCATGGGTATGACATTCGTCTGGTCTATAGAACTCGGTAAGTACGGCATAACCGTGAACGCAATGTCGCCTGCTGGTGCCACTCGCATGACCGAGGCCCTATTCGCACGCACAGGCGAGGCACCTCCACCCGAGGCAAACCCAGCCCTCAACGCGCCGATGGTTACCTGGCTCGCATCAGAGGAGGCGGCTCACGTAAATGGACAGATTCTTGGGCGTACAGACTTCGCCTACACGATCTACCGTCACCCAATGCAGATTGGTTACATGTACCGCGAGGGCGGATGGGATGTCGAGGGCGTCTCTGAGAACTTCAACAAGATATTCGCTCAGCAACTACAGCATGTTGGGCTAGCAATGCCGGGTGGTATGGAGTTTCCAAAGTAGGGATCTCAGAGCGGGTACTCGACGACGGGGTTGATTTGAATGGCGAGTGAATCGCGTGACGGAGTACTCGCCCCGCATCGCCGAGCCACGACCATTGGCTTGCTCTTAGTCATCACGCTTGTCGGGTTTGAGGCGCTTGCTATTGCAACAGTGATGCCCAAGGTGAGCCGAGACCTAAATGGCATCTCACTCTACGGATGGGTCTTTAGCGCGTTCTTACTTGCACAACTTGTTGGGATTGTCGTTGCAGGTACATCGGCTGACCGCTATGGACCAGAGCGCCCGTTCTTAATTGGGTTATTGCTTTTAGCCCTAGGCCTCATCATTGGAGCTTTGGCCCCGAGCATGGAGGTGCTTGTCGGTGCGAGGGCGATTCAAGGCCTCGGCGCAGGAGTAATCCCCGCTGTTGCGTACGTAGTTATTGGGCGCGCATATCCAACGCAGATGCAGCCACGGATGTTCGCGATGCTCTCAACGGCTTGGGTTGTTCCGAGCCTCATAGGACCTGCAATTGCAGCAGTAGTCGCATCTGCGTTTGGCTGGCGCTGGGTATTCGCAGGAATCGTTCCGATAGTTGCCATCGCAGCGCTTCTTGCAGCCCCTCCGATGCGAAAGCTCCCACCAACCGTTAGGTCGCCGGATGCGGAGCCGCCTGCTTCACTTGCTGATGCGATTCAAGTTGCCTTAGGGAGTGGGTTATTCCTCGCTGGCCTGCTCGCTCATAATTTGTTTGCACTCATTGCTCTATGTGTGATCGGCGGAGCAATAGCGTTCAACGCTTTTAGAAGACTTGTTCCAACAGGAACGCTGCGCGCTCTGCCAGGTACCCCTGCGGCAGTGCTCTCTCGCGGGCTGCTCACGTTCGCGTTCTTCGGGGTAGATGCATTTATAACGCTTGCAGTAGCGGAGGTTCGAGGGGGATCCGTAGCGATGGGCGGCTTCGCTCTTACCGTCGGCGCTCTCTGCTGGACAACTGGCTCATGGATACAGTCGCATTACGTGCAGCGCCTCCATCCACCGCTCCTCGTACGCGCTGGTTTCGCAATCATTGGAGTGGCCATTGTGCTCTTCTGTATTGCCGTATCGACGTCGGTATCGGTTTTGATGTTTGCCGTTGCCTGGGGTGTCGGTGGATTCGGAATGGGTTTCGCATACGCTCCAATTAGCCTTGTTGTTCTTGGCGGCGCAGAGAAGGGGAGCGAGGGCAGATCGTCCTCCGCACTGCAACTAGCGGATGTGCTTGGGTGCGCGATAGGGATTGGTGTCGGCGGGGCGCTTGTGGCATTCGGTGAGAGATCAGGCTGGAGTCCATCTAGCGGTTTAGTAATCAATGCGTGCATCGATCTAGTCGCTGTAATTGCAGGAGTATCGATTGCGTCGCGCTTAAGGACTCCACCTCTCGCTACGCAGATTCAGGCCCCATGATTACACGGACCTCCGAATCAGCTTCTCGGATCGTTGCGCTGTTGAACTCGGAGTCTGCGGCTGGTGGAGACGCTCTTCTCGACCCCGATCGTTTCAAAGCATTCTGTAGTTCGTTAGAGATTGATCACACTAAATTGGTTGTCGATGGCGCACTTCTCGAGACGATGCGCGATCTTCGCGCAGCAGTCGCCTCCTGCCTTAAGGAGCCTTCATCGAAGAAGTCTCAAGCGCTAGAGGAAATAAGCGCTAAGGCTCAAATCGTTCTGCGCGTAGACGATGAAGGTATGCCGATGCTCTCGAGTGCTGCCGTTGGTTCGGCGAGCATTGCCGCTCTCTTCGTTCTCGCTATCGCTGCTTCGGCAGGCGATGGAGGCTGGAGCCGGATTCGAGTCTGTGACGCTCCAGAGTGCAGCAAAGCGTTCTTTGATACAACGCGCAGCCGCAATCGGCGGTGGTGCAGTATGTCAACCTGTGGGAATAGAGCAAAAGTCTCCGATCATCGCCAGAGGCAAGGCCAGAAGAAGGGCCAGAGGCAAGGCGAGCGAAAAGACCAGTAGAAGGGAAGGTGAAAGCGCTATGAGAGCTCGATCGTTTGACCATTTAGTGCTCAACGTCTCTGATGTTGAGGCATCTCTAAGTTGGTACATGCGCCACCTACGGCTTGAGCCGGTTCGCATAGATGAATGGCGACGAGGCGAGGCTCCGTTTCCGTCTCTGAGAATCAACGACTCTGCAATTATTGATTTCTTAAGCAGCGAACGCTCTGGCGAGAACCTCAACCACTTCTGTCTAGTCGTAGACGATGCCGATCTCCATGCATTGCACGCGAGCGGACTGATCGAGACAGAGGGGGAGCCAAGACGGCTATACGGGGCGCGCGGTATCGGCTGGGGTCTCTACGTGCTCGATCCAGATGGCAACCGCGTAGAGCTGCGCCACTACGGCGAGGAGCCGAGCGCTCCTCATTCCGCGTCTAGATAGGGCTTAAATAGGGCTTAAATAGCGGTTATAGAAAACGCCGAAGGATTTTCTTCTTGCGCTCTGTATAGGGCGGGTACGCAATAGGTGGATCTAGGCGTGTTGTCTTTTTGAGGACGCTCTTGTGATGACTAAAAGTCTCGAAGGTTGACCTGCCGTGGTAGGCGCCTTGCCCAGATTCTCCAACTCCACCAAATGGGAGAGTCGGCGGCACTAACTGAAAGAGGGTGCCATTGATGCAGGCCCCACCAGAGGAGGTGCTGTCAAGCACGCGCTCGGCTACTTGTTTGTCCTCCGCAAATACATAGAGCGCAAGCGGTTTGTCGCGATTGTTGATGAACGTTATTGCCTCTTCGACTCCATCAACTGCAAGGACGGGGAGGAGTGGGCCAAAAATCTCATCCTTCATTACTTTTGACTCGGGGTCGGTTCCTACAAGAACCGTTGGGGCAATAAAGCAGTCGCTTGCATCACGCTCGCCTCCAAAATACGGAGTGCCTGCGCCTTCGCCATCTAGCAGTGCAGAGACGCGGACAAAGTGACGCGCATCAACTATGCGTGCGAAATCTGGAGTCTCCTGAGTATTGACTCCATACATCTGCGTGACAGCCTCTTGAAGCTTCTTTAAGAGTTCTGCCTCTACGCTGCGGTGCACCAATACATAATCGGGGGCCACGCAGGTCTGGCCGGCGTTCAAGAACTTTCCCCAGGCGATTCGCTTTGCAGCAACAGTGAGATTGGCTGATGCATCTACATATGTAGGGCTCTTACCGCCTAACTCAAGGGTGACCGGTGTGAGATTCTTGGCTGCTGCAGCCATCACGATTCGACCGGTGCTGCCGTGGCCTGTGTAGAAGATGTGATCCCAGCGTTGAGCAAGGAGAGCGGTTGTCTCTGGGATAGCGCCCTCTACAACGCGCAGTGCCGAGTTATCAAGATACTGAGGAATGATTGCTGCGAGAGTTGCAGAGACGGTGGGGGAGACCTCTGAGGGTTTCAGCACTACACAGTTTCCTGCGGCGATAGCTCCAACGATCGGCGCTAGTAATAACTGCACCGGGTAATTCCACGGTCCGATTACGAGCACGACGCCTAGTGGGTCGCGATAGATGCGCCCCTTGCCGGGGAGCTGCGTTGCTGGAATGCGAACCTTCTCTGGGCGAACCCAGCGGTCGAGGTTCTTTAGCGCAACAGCAATCTCTGTGAGCACAAACGCGATCTCTGTAACGAAAGCCTCGATATTTGGCTTCCCAAGATCGCTCGCTAACGCATTCAAAATATCGCCTTCACGCTCGACGAGCATTCTGCGAAGTGCCTTTAGTTGCCCCTTGCGCCAGGCAATGCTCTTGGTCGTGCCGCTAGCGAATGTGGTGCGGAGCTCTGCGACGAGAGCCGGAGCGTCGAGATCGGGGGTTGAGCGCGGACTCAAAGGTGAAGCCTCGCTGCGTGCGGTGGTCTGGCCTTTGGTGGCGATGCTCTCAGTAGTGGTCATGCTGCTCCTTCAACTAGGGACTATTTAAATACGAGCTCTAGGCGCGAGCATAGGGACCGCTTCAACTCTGGTTGGCTACTTCTAGGTCGGGCGAGGTTAGGTCAGAATAGGTCTTATTTGAGAGGAAGTCTCGGGCTCTCATAATCCTGGGTTGCCTCATCCGGTGTCTCTTAGATCCGGTGGGGATCGCCAAGCCCATCTGGGATCGCTGCCCCTCGCCCCTTCAATTCTCTTGAGGCGGTATCCGTCATGCGTTTTTTGGAGGTGATGTCGTTTACAGAGGCGTACAAGGTTCTCAAAAGTGGTTGGCCCACCCTCAGCGAAGGGAACGATGTGATCGATCTCTAGGCCAAGAGTTACGTCGCATGTAGGTACCTGGCAGACACGATCGCGCTCCTCAACGGCAGTGCGCAGCTTTGCTGGTAATGCGCGCCCCATGTGAGCAATTGTTCTTATGTCTGTGGCATCGATCACGAGCAACTTCAAGAATGCTTCACCCAAATACGCTGTCGCAGTCGCTACTGGAATCGGCCCGACGCCTGCGATCTCACAGACCTCGCCATTCTCAGTACGCCCACGCTTGAGGGCATCTATGTCGACGCGAATATTCATCACGACGTTGGGGCGGGTTGTTTTCTT
>JBAWWI010000077.1:0-9797 GCA_037146835.1 Actinomycetes bacterium
CGCGTTACTTAAAGTCGTGGATAGATCTTGATGGTTCATTCAATCTAAAAGCGCGTATGACTGTTGCGAACGGTGCGCTCGTCATGGCAGCGCTGAAGCCGATACAGGATGAGATCTTTAAGTCAGCGCGCAAGAGTGGTGCACATGAAAGACCGGAGGCCTACGCAGCTGACGCACTTTTGGTGCTCTGCGAAAAAGCGAGCGCCTCGGATTCAGGGGCAGGGGCGAGTAAGACAAAATCAACTCGCCCTAATGCAGTGATGAATATTCGCATCGACATAGATGCACTCAAGCGTGGACATACTGAAGATGGTGAGGTCTGCGAGATCGCAGGTGTTGGGCCGATCCCCGTTGCAACTGCTACCGAGTATTTAGGCGAGGCATTCTTAAAGCTGCTCGTGGTCGATGGCACAGAGATCAGGACAATCGCGCATATGGGGCGCGCACTGCCCGCGAAACTGCGCACGGCTGTCGAGGAGCGCGATCGCGTCTGCCAAGTACCAACATGCGACATGACCCTTGGCCTAGAGATAGATCACATCAGACCCTTCGCAGAGGGCGGGCCAACCACCTTTGAGAACCTGGTGCGCCTCTGCAAGCGACATC
The DNA here is from genome assembly GCA_037146835.1 of Actinomycetes bacterium. Taxonomy (GTDB): domain Bacteria; phylum Actinomycetota; class Acidimicrobiia; order IMCC26256; family IMCC26256; genus IMCC26256. The sequence continues at coordinate 607 of JBAWWI010000077.1, forward strand.
ACCTTCAAAAAACACATGACGGATATCGACTCATCAAGATCGAAGCCAGCAAGGGTGAGATTGGAGTGGAGATGGAGGCCAGGTGGGATTGGAGAGCACCACCGGATCTAAGGAACACGGGGTAGCGGAGTGAAGGCCTCGCTTCTGCCCGAATTCCGACCTTTGGGGTCGGGGTTGTAGTCTCTAGCCCATGTCAGTCGATGTTCGTCTCCCAACCCTTCTGCGCCAATACACCGATGGCACGGCCTCTATCTCAGTTGAGGGCGGCACAATTGGCGAGGTATTCACAGCCATAGTTGCGAGGTACCCCGGTCTTGGTGGACAACTCGTTGACGACTCTGGCGCACTTCATAAGTTTGTAAATGTGTATGTCAATGATGAAGACATCCGTTACCTCGACTCGTTGGCCACCCCGGTTGTAGCAGGGGACGTGGTCTCGATCCTCCCCGCCGTAGCCGGCGGCTGAACCGATAAGTAGCAGCAATGGCTAGGTACGAGAGCATCCTCGACCTCATAGGCGAGACGCCACTAGTAAATATCGACTCCCTCTCGCCGAATCCAAACGTGCGCATGTTCGCGAAGTTGGAGGGGCAGAACCCAGGGGGCTCGTCTAAGGATCGCATCGCCAAGAAGATGATCGAGATGGCTGAGGCTGACGGCACTTTGAAGCCTGGAGCAACGATCCTTGAGCCATCCTCAGGTAACACGGGAATCGGTCTTGCATTAATTTCGCGCGTTAAGGGCTACAAACTTCGCGTCGTGATGCCCGAGAACGTCAGCCCAGAGCGTCGGCAACTTCTTGAGATCTTCGGTGCAGAGATCACGAATAGCCCAGGTGAAGAGGGCAGCAACGGAGCTATACGTCGAGCGCAAGAGATTGCAGCAGATGACCCGAGCTACGTATTTCTCTACCAATACGGAAACCCAGCGAATCCTCTTGCTCACTACGAGGGTACGGGCCCAGAGATCTGGCGCGACTGCCCTGAGGTCGACACTTTTGTGGCGGGCCTCGGAACCAGTGGAACTCTCATGGGCGCAGGAAAGTATCTCAAAGAGCAGAACCCAGCGATTCAAGTAGTTGCAGTAGAGCCTCCAGCGGGCGAGCAGGTTCAGGGGCTCCGATCGCTCGATGACGGTTTCGTGCCTCCGATTTTTGACTCTGCGCTTATCGACCGCCGAATGATTGTGCGCCCTCGCGAATCAGTTGAGTGGTTAAGGATCCTTCTTAACAAGACTGGAATATTCTCCGGCATATCTTGCGGCGCTGCAGTTGCAGGTGCAGTGAAGGCTGCTGAGCGAATGGATAGCGGCACGATTGTTGTTGTCCTCCCGGATGGCGGATGGAAGTACCTATCCTCAGGTGCATGGACCGACGATCTTGATGTGGTCGTCGATCGCGCAACGCGCATCAATTACTGGTGAGCCGCCCCATGCCCGCCGACGCAGAGTCGGTAACCCTTGCAGCAAAAGCACTTAGAGCAGGCGAGATCGTGGCATTCGCTACGGAGACCGTCTATGGGCTCGGCGCAGATGCATCTAATGACGAAGCGGTCGCAAAGGTCTTCAAGGTAAAAGGTCGCCCGGGCGATCACCCGCTCATTGTGCATCTCCTCACCGTTGATGAGATCGACGAATGGGCAGTAGAGATATCAGAAGAGGCGCGCGACCTTGCATATGCCTTCTGGCCCGGCCCGCTAACAATTGTCTTCAAGCGCTCAGCAAAGGCAAGCGACGCGGTAACCGGTGGCCTCGAGACGGTTGCACTACGCGTGCCGTCGCACCCGGTAGCGCGTGCGCTTCTTTCAGAGTTTGGCGGAGCAATAGCGGCTCCAAGCGCTAATCGATTTGGGCGAGTAAGCCCTACCTCGGCAGAGGCAGTATGCGAAGACCTCGGAGACGATGTTGAGATTGTCCTAGACGGAGGCCCGTCACGCGTAGGGCTCGAGTCGACAATCATCGACTGCTCCGGCGATGACATCACAGTCCTGCGGCCAGGGGGAGTAACTCTCGATCGCATAGATGAGGTACTCGTCTACTCGGTAGCGGTCGGCGGCGAGACGCGCGCTCCAGGAACCCTCGAGGCTCACTACGCCCCGAAGGCACGCGTTGAGATTGTTACAGCGCGCGACGCTCCTCAGATCGCACGCGATCACTTAGAGAACGGGCGCAAGGTCGCTCTTCTTGCTCCGCCTCCGGTGCCGATCGGATTACCTACTGCCGTCGGCGTGCTCGAGCCTCCTGAGACGGATGAGGAGTACGCGCGAGTCCTATACGACCGCCTCCGCACAGCGGATCATCACAGGATTGATGTTGTGCTCGCTGTACTGCCTGTTGGATCTGGCATCGGACTTGCAGTTGCCGACCGCTTGACACGCGCCGCAGCCTCAAAGTGACCGTGCAGCGCCGCGACTCGCTGCGTTATTAGCACTACCGTTTAAACCAATGAGCAATGCAGCGCCACTAGATACTCGCCCCATCGGCGTATTCGACTCCGGTCTAGGTGGCCTAACGGTTCTGCGGTCGCTCATAGACCTCGTTCCCAACGAATCGCTCATCTACTTCGGCGATACTGGTCGCTTCCCTTATGGACCCAAGCCTGCTGACGAGGTTCGTGGGTACGCGCTAGAGATCTCAGACCTACTTGTTGAGCGTGGAGTAAAGATGCTCGTAGTGGCCTGTAATAGCGCCGCCTCCGCTGCATTAGAGGATCTGAAGTCTCGCTATGAAATCCCAGTAATCGGCGTCGTGAGCCCGGGAGTGCGCGCAGCCGCAAAGGTCACCACATCGCGACGCGTCGGGGTAATTGGAACAGTTGGGACTATTAGTTCAGGCGCATATCAACGTGCAGCGGAGGCCTCCGGGCTAGAGCTCACCTGTCAAGCCTGCCCTGGATTTGTTGAGTTTGTTGAGGCCGGGGATGTTGATTCAGATCAAGTCCTGATACTTGCTGAGCGCCTCTTAGAGCCGATACGTATTGCAAATGTTGACACGCTGGTACTCGGATGTACGCACTACCCGCTACTAGCGCGAACCATCGCCAAGGTAATGGGCCAGGGTGTGACGCTCATCTCGAGCGCTGACGAGACAGCATTTGAGGTTATGGCGTTGCTTGCAGTTGATGGGATTGCCACGGCGATAGAGCCCGAATTGGGCGCTGCACCCCAGCCCCGCGGTTCGCATACATTCATTACATCGGGCGATACCGCAACCTTTATGGAGTTAGGTGCACGCTTCCTAGGCCCAGAGGTTGCAGATGTTGAGGCACACAGATGGGGTTAAGAGTATGGGGTTAAGAGTATGGGGTTAAGAGTATGGGGTTAAGAGTATGGGGTTAAGAGTATGGAGTTAGTAGTTCTTGGATCATCGGGTTCTTACGCAAGCGCACGCGGCGCGTGTAGTGGTTACTTGGTGCGCACTGCCGAGGCAAACCTCTGGCTCGACTGCGGCAACGGAACTCTTGCAACCCTTCATGAGTACTGCGACCCCGGTGAGATTGATGCGGTTGTAATCACTCACGAGCACCCAGATCACTGCGCAGATATTTACGGAATGCATGTTGCATGGCGTTACGGACTTGAGCGATCTGGCCTCCCTGTATTCGCTCCGAGTGGAGCAGAGCAGCGCTTAGGTGCACTCGTATCAGATTGGGGAGGGGTATTCGACTGGCGCGTCATAGAGGACGCAACCCCAGTAGAGGTAAAGGATGCTCGTCTCGACTTTCGACGCACCGATCACCCGATCCCGACTTTCGCGGTTGAGGTCTCGGCTGATGCGGCTCGACTCATATATACAGCTGATACAGGACCTGCTTGGAGCGTCGATTCTTTTCCTCATGGTGCTGACCTTGTGCTCGCAGAGGCCAGTTACCTACATTCCTATAGGCGAACCAATATGCATTTGAGTGCGCATGAAGCGGGGGAGATGGCAAAAAACTCCAGCGCCAGGGCACTGATGCTCACTCACCTCTGGCCCACTCTCGACGCCCAGGCCTCGCTAGAGGAGGGCTCTAAAGCCTTTGGGGCACCAGCCACTCTTGCTACGCCGCGTCTCGTGACTAACGTCTGACGAACTATCCACCTCGAAAGGACCCCAATGGGTATTCGCCACGACGGCCGCGAGCCAGATCAACTCCGTGATGTCACCTTCACTCGTGACTTTACAGAGCTAGCACTTGGCTCGGTATTAGTTGAGTTCGGTCGCACGCGCATGCTCTGCACTGCATCAGTCGAGGACCGTGTACCGCCGTGGCTTCGCGGCAAGGGGCGCGGCTGGGTAACCGCTGAGTACTCAATGCTTCCAGGCTCTACACCGGAGCGCGTCTCTCGCGAGGCGGCAAAGGGAAAACAGTCTGGCCGCACACAAGAGATTCAACGACTCATTGGCCGATCCCTTCGCGCAGTAACTGATCTTGTCGCGCTTGGTGAATTTCAGATCACAGTCGACTGCGATGCACTTCAGGCAGATGGCGGCACGCGTACTGCTGCGATATGCGGTGGCTACCTCGCTCTACATGATGCGTGTCAGCGCATGGTTCAGCAAGGTCGCTTACGTATCAACCCGGTAGGGGAGTTATGTGCTGCAGTCTCTGTTGGGATTGTTGGGGCCCTTCCATCCCTTGACCTTGATTACATCGAGGACTCATCGGCTGAGGTCGATATGAACGTTGTGATGACCGGTGATGGAAAGTTCATCGAGGTTCAGGGCACCGCTGAGGGTGCGGCATTCTCGCGCGGCGAACTTGACTCACTACTCGGCCTAGCAGAGGGTGGAATCACGGAACTATTCGCAATGCAGCGCGAGATGCTCAGTGTTCCACCGAGCCCGCGTAGCGCGTGACAGTTAGCGACCACGATCCATTGAGCCTTGCTCCGCTGCGTTTGGTTGTAGCTACAGCTAACCCTGATAAGGCACGCGAGATTGTTGCGGTACTTACTGAGTCTGGATTATCGGTAGAGCTAGTCGCTCGCCCTGATGATGTGCCTGAGGTAGTCGAGGACGGCGAGACGCTCCTAGATAATGCGCGACTCAAGGCGCGAGCCCTATGTGCTGCAACCGGGATAGCTGCAATAGCGGACGACACAGGCTTAGAGGTAGATGCATTAGGCGGTGCACCTGGAGTCTTCAGCGCTCGCTATGCAGGTGAGCATGCAACATATGAGGACAACTGCAACCATCTGCTGGCCGAACTACTTTCGCGCACAGATTCACCTAGAACTGCGCGCTTTGCGACAGCTGTTGTTGTGTCGTTCCCGGACGGAACTGAGTTAACCGCAAGGGGAGAGGTGGAGGGGCGAATCACTACCTCACCTAAGGGGCTCGGTGGATTTGGCTACGACTCCATCTTCATGCCAGAGGGCGAGTCGCGTACCTTTGCTGAGATGACACCCGAAGAAAAGCATGCAATCTCGCATAGAGGGCGAGCGTTGCGATCCGTGGCGCCCCTAGTGTGGAGCAGTATGCAATCAGGAGATTTATCTACATCGCTCAAGGAGCAGAACTGAAATGACCCTTCACCCGCAGGCCAAGGCGCTTCTTGACGTAATGAACCTCGCCCCAGAGGTGCCAACCGAGGATTTAGTTCACCACGACCTTCGTGCTCAGTACGCAGCTCTCTCAATGCCGGCGACTGTTGAGGGTGTAATCACTGAGGATCGCATAATCCCGGGGCCGCTTGGAGATATACCGATTCGGATCTATCGCCCTGAGGGTGCCGGCATTACTCCGGTCGTTGTCTACTTCCACGGTGGTGGATGGGTAATCGGTGACATTGATACGCATGACGGAGGCTGCGCGAGCATTACCGCTGCTTCGAAGTGCACACTTGTATCGGTTGACTATCGACTTGCCCCTGAGTTTCCATTTCCGGCGGCTATCGAGGATGCATATGCCGCGGCTGTGTGGGTGCAGGAGAACGCCGAGGAGCTAGGGGTAGATGGATCTCGACTAGCAGTCTCAGGGGACTCTGCCGGAGGAAATATCGCTACCGTAATAACCCACATCGCTCGTGATGTTGGCGGACTCGATATTGCCTTTCAGTTACTTGTCTACCCGACTACAGACTACGAATTCACGAGTGAGTCGATGATCGACAACTCCGAGGGTTATTTGCTAACCGCTGAGATGATGCGTTGGTTCTACGGTCATTACCTAAATGGAGACGTAGATGCAGTCTCAGACCCTCGCGTCTCCCCGCTGCGCGCAGATGACCTCTCAGACCTTCCACCTGCGTACATAATCACTGCCGGCTATGACCCTCTGCGCGATCAAGGCAATGCATACGCTGAGGCAATGGCTGCTGCCGGTGTAAAGGTTGAGCTCGTCCACTATGCAGGCATGTTCCATGGTTTCTTTGGCCTTGAGAGCATCCTCGATACTGCGGGTGAAGCGATTGCACACGCCTCGGCAGCACTGCGTGTTGCACTAGCGGTCGAGTAGCCAATGGCAGTGATTGATCTCCCAGGCTTTGTCGCTGATCTTAAAGATCACGCGGTTGATCATGGTTTCCATGTGCATGATGAGCGCCACTTTGTTGAGTCATATTCGCTGCGCCAAAATTGGGAAGTAGACCTTCACCCCGAGGAGGGCTGCGAGGGACCAGTAGATCTATATCTATCGCTTGCAGTAAACCCACGAGTGATTCTCGGTTTCGAGGATGCAGTATTGGCAAGAGACGAAGACGTAGATCCGCCAGACGAGTTCCACGTATCGCTCTCATTTACATGGGCCTTACCGCCGCTTCACCGTGCCCCTGATCTGCTCGTATTAGCAACGGAGCTTGCTGGGGTAGGCGGACCAGACCTTCCACTCGAGGTCTCAGCCATCGACTCTTACCCGGCTGCGACAGATGCGCCCGAGACGAGTCTGCGTGTTGTGGCAAGCCTCTCGCTATCGCTTCTAAACATCCGGGCCGGTAACGAGGTTACCTGCGAGCTTCTCGACCGTTGCCTAGCAGTGAGCCGATTCTTGCTCGGAAAAGCCCCAGACTGGCTCGACGCGTAACCCCACTTTTCTTCCGAGTCTCTAGGCGAAATTTAGAGCCCAGTATCAGAGAGGTTTATCCGCGGAGACTACGCGATTTCGCCCCTGCTCTTTGGCCTGACCTGCGGCTCGATCCGCGGTGCGTAGTAGTTCTGCCGGCGTCTCATGGGTAGAGGCGATCGCTACCCCAAGACTCGCCCCGATCTTTACCTCGCCTGAGGATAGAAGGTACGGGCGAGATAGCGAGGTGCGAATTCGGTCGGCCAACTGGATAGCAACATCAGATGACTCAACCTCTTGGCAGACGATTACAAATTCATCTCCGCCGTATCTGCATACTCCGTCGCCACCGCGCACAGCTGCGCGTAACCTGCGTGCAACAATCGTGAGTAACTCATCACCAGCGTCATGGTCGCGCTCATCGTTGACAGATTTGAAGTTATCGAGGTCTACGAAGAGAACAGCTAAGTGGCTGTCGTCTGAGCGATCACGCCACGCGTTATCTAGTAATTCGCCGAGACGCGCACGATTCGGGAGTCCAGTTAAGGAGTCATGGAAGGCCTGGTGCTCTAGGCGTGCCTCGAGCCTCTTGCGGTCAGTTATATCCGCAACCAATGCAACGTGATATGCGGGGCTTCCGTCTGCGTGCTCGATCACGGATGTGTCTGTTAGAGCCCAGACGGTGTGCCCGTCTTCGTGAACCAGACGGATTGTCTCAGATGCTCGCATGAGGGCACCTGTCTGCTGGTTCGCTAGATGCTCGGATAACGGTACCCGGTCGCTTGGGTGCACGATGTCGTCAACGTTCTTCCCCACAAGCGCATCTTGCTCGCGGCCCACCATTCGACAGAGTGCATCGTTAGCCTCAATCACATGGCCGTCTAATCCAATCATTGCGATGCCTAGCGGGCTGCGCTCAAATGTTGCTCTATAGCGAGCCTCAACGTCTGCGCGCTCGTCCTCTGCTCGCTGCTCGCCTGTTACGTCTCGTGCCACGATGACAATTCCGCCGACATCTGGGTCATGCGTTAGGTCCTGGCCGGAGCAGTCGAAGTGCATGTAGTCGCCATCTGCTGAGCGCACTCTTACACGCACCGCTTCACGTTGGGTTCTGACACCGCCGGCGACTTCACTAAGCGCAACAGCCGCGCGCTCGAGGTCGTCAGGATGCACTAGAGAGAGGAGGCCTCCCTCTGGTTCGTAACCGGGTTGGTGGCCAAGGATGCGAGTCCCAGCTGGGCTGGCGTTCCACTCGCCATCAGGCATAAGAACCGTGATGATGTCCGTCGATGCGAGAAAGAGTTTCTCGAGTTGCGCCAAGGTATACGCGGTTCGGCTAGGCGCGACAAATGTAGAGAGCCCGCGCAGAGAGACAATTATCGCGTCCTTGACTGGATCTCCAGCGTCGTATGAAACGCGAAGCTCTGCTACTTGAGATCCGAGGCCCTGATCTATCAGCCGAACTACTCGCGCTCCGTGCTGCTGAGGCGTTGTCAAAATGGATGCAACGATTCGGCGATCAGTCGGGTGCAAGTGCTCAAGCAACGGGGTGCCGATCAGGTTAGATCGGCCGAATAAGCGCTCAGCAGAGTCGTCTGCTTCCCTTATTTTTCCGGATGGCTCAACGACGAGTCTCGCATCATCTGCCCTCTCTTCTTCGTTGTCCATCTCACCCCTTAATGTCTTGGCGCCCGGTTGGCTGGCTCGTAGGGGCTGCTTTCGTCAGGTAGGGCGGTCTCCTTGAGGAGAGATTCAAGGAGTATGGCAATTTCCCCAAGATTCGGGGCCCGTGGTCGCTATTTCTATGTGGAAACTGGAATAATGGAGCGATGGGAATGCGTACCGAATGCAAACACTATGAGAGCCGCTCCTATGAGAATGGCGAGGTCGTGCGCAAATGCCGCATTGATATGGCCCCCGGCGCTCCGTGGGAGTGCCCAGCGGATTGCGATGGGTTCATTCTGCGTAGAGCAGATGTTGGGTGGGACTACGGAAGCCTGAGCGCTGCGCAGGTTCCCGTGTCTGAGCACGTGACGATGGACGACGATATTGCGGCACTGCTCGACTCTGCGGAGGACATAGTCAACTCCGCGGCGCCCGATATCTTGGCCGAGATGGAGAAGCTCGATAAATCGAAGGGCCTCTTCAACTCTCGTCGCTTAGGAAAATCACCGAACAAGGGCAAGAAGAAAAAGAAGAAGTAGAGAAAGAAG
>JBAWWI010000078.1:0-9693 GCA_037146835.1 Actinomycetes bacterium
ATCCTGGTAATACCCATCCAGTTCCCCGCCCAGGAGGGACCCGTCAGCCCTGGGGATGTCGTCTTCTGCCCCAATACGTCCCTCGCCTGTCCGAGTCCGTTGCAGTACGACTTCCCATCGAAATCGGCGGCGGACCTGCAGACAATGCTCGACACAAAGGCTAGCCCCTACTTTTCCCGTGAGTCTTACGGCCAGGTCAATGTCCACTATCAAGTACTCGCGGACCCGGACACATTGGTACCGACCGGAGCTATTCGATCCGGGTGGTGGCCCGCCCCCCTTCCGAACCAGTGCTTCGTCGTACCCCGCAGCGATTGTCTTGTCGTGTTAGCTAAAACTCCTGCCAACATCTTAACTAACTACGTAATCCAGACCCTCTGCGACAAGAATTACGTCAGTCTCCATTGCGGCAGCGGCCCCAACGATTTCCCACGAAAGTACGAGGGCGTGGCGATCATCAATAACTGGAACCCTATTTCCGGTGGTCCCGGCGCCAGTTGGAATCAGGAGAACATGGTTTCAACTACTTGGGTAACGAGCGGGATGGGGTTTCAGGGGCCACTATACCAACCCACATTCGGGTGGACGCCGGCCGTTATGATGCTGGCGACTGAGGGCTATATGACATCACGATTGCCCCAAGCCATGCTCCATGAGACCGGGCACTTCTTGGGCAGCCTCTCGCACTACGGCGATTGCACGAAATGGCTCCCGATTGTCCTTGGCGCTCTCCCCAGTTGGAGCGACAGCTGCCTGGGGGACTGGAGTATTATGGGTCTGACAGGGAACTCGATCAATGAAATATCTGGGTATGAGAAACTCGCCTTCGGCTGGCTCTTACCCGGCAACCAGGCGGGATGGACTCCGCCGGTGTATCACAACCTGTTGACGGAAGGGGCCTTCGTCGACTCCAAAACGATCCTACCGATTGAAGCATCATCGGTGGGATGGTCCAATCTCATCCGGCTCGACCGAAACTTTCATAACATAGGGTCGCCCCCACCTATTAATTTCCTAAACGAGTACGACGTTGAATGTCGAGCACCAGGGGACTCCAATCCGTTTGTGACCCCGGCAACCAATAAAAACGGTCTACTGATAAACAATGTCCACGAAATTTCTATGGCCATAACGAATGGAAAGCAACACCCAAATCGCGCTCCTGCGCATTCGATGTTGCCGCACCTCTCAAATGCGATGGCGCCGGGTGATATCTGGCTGGACCCGGTTTACGACCTGACCGTGTTCTTTCATGGTTGGACATGGCTCCAGGACGCCGGTCACTGGGGTTGCCAACTGTCCGTACTTCATGGAAACCCGGGGCCGCCGCCCGCCCCGATGCCGTCGCAGCCCTATTTTGGTGGGATTTCTCGAATCCCTACAGGGCTTGTCCAGGGGTCGGGCGCTGTGGGCCTTGCACCCGATATAGGGATCAACGGCCTAGTGGGGTCCGTGGCCCCCCTGTGGCGGAACCACCCGAACCTCGTCTTCGCCCGTGTGAACAGTGCGAATGATGTTGCGCCGTCTGGTCAGATCAGCGTCGAGACGAGCGATGCAATGACTGACAACTGCGGGGGAGTACCGGGAGCAACAGCAACCGGCACCCTCGTCGGATTCGGTCCGACTGCGACCGCTTCGGTCTCGGTCCCAGCAAGTATCAAGCAGACGAGCCTCATGACGCAGGTCGCGTTTATACCGACCGACGGTTCGGTACCAGCAGATGGACCGGCTCAGACCGGCCAGATGGTCGCCACCGCTTATGCCAAACCCTCAGCAAAATCTAGCGTCACGTTCTCTGTTGCTCTTGGGGCTAGTTGCCCCCGGGCGAGTACTTTTTATCTCGATCCTCCGCAGGGAACCTCGTGGGGCATCAAGGTCACGCCGCGCCTAGTCACGCTTCAGCCTGGAGGCTCGGCCCAGATCAAGGTCACTATCAAAGCGCCACCAGTGGGCGCCACGGGCGCCCCACCAGTCTCTGAGGACCTCCCTATTCTGGTCCATAACATCATGTTTCCTGACGGCACACTGCCTTGTGATTCTGCTCTGTTTTTCGCGTGCACCCAGGGACATGATTGGCCTTTAGGGACCATGAACGTCCTGGCACGGCCGAACTTGGGCCTTGCGCACGCTGCACTCGCTTGCCCAACGAGTCTCCATGTGGGAGGGTCGGCTTCCCTTGAGGTCACGAGCGACCAGACGGATGGCTCTGCCATGTTCGAGGTGAACGACGGGACTGGCGAACAGCCTATTTTAGGATCACCGTCCTCTACGCCTGGGATTTGGAGTACCAACTTGACCCCGGATCATGTCGGCATCTGGAGAGTTCGCGCAAGATGGAATGGAGACGCCACTCACGCTCCAGCGCAGACGAACCGGTGCAGCATCAAGGTGGTTCCCTAGCAGACATCCGGCTGGGCATGACGAGGGCAACTATTTTAGGCCACGCTCCCTCCCGCTAACGCTGGCCGGACGTACCGAGATGATTGGCACACGACGACCCCTTGACTCCCGAACCTTGATACTGTCCCACCCATGCTTTAAACTCGAACATATGTTCGATGAACTTAAAGACATAGTCGCCCAACTCCGAGAAGTCTCCTCCCGTATCAATGTCGACGTGATCGACGGCAAATCGGCAGCCGAGTTGGTTCGGATCTCAGAGGACGCACGTCGTGTAATTGATGGTCTGCGTACCTCTGCGATAGGGCGAGTCGGCACGACGGAGGCATGGCGTGTTGGAGGCTCAAAGAACTCGGCAGAGTGGGTAGCACTCCATACGGGTACTCCGCTCTATGAAGCACAAGCCGTGGTGATACTTGCCGGCCAATTACGTCATCTCCCTCAGACCGTTGAGGCCATGCGTGCTGGTGTCATCTCTTCCGCTCAAGCCGTCGAAGTTGCTCGTGGTGCTACCGCAGAGCCGCATGCAGAGGAACGCCTCTTAAACCTTGCTAAATCCTCGACAGTGCGAACCCTTCGCGATGAAGCATCACGTGTAATAGCCGCCGCCACAGACGAAGTAGAGCGCCACAAACGGATACATAAGAACCGTTCTCTAAAAACATGGACCGACCAAGACGGTGCCTTCAATTTGAAGGCACAAATGACTGTCGCCTATGGTGCGCTCGTAATGTCGGCACTCAAGCCATTCCAAGACGAGATATTTAAGCAAGCTCGTAAAAGTCGCGAATACGCGACACCTGAGGCTTACGCAGCAGACGCGCTGTTAGCACTATGCGTTGCGAAGACAGTGGGTACTCAAGGTCTGAGTACAACGAAAACAAGTCGCCCTAACGTTGTGATGAAAATTCGCGTCGACTTAGCCGCGATTAAGCGTGGACATACCGAGCATGGGGAGATCTGTGAGATCGCTGGCGTTGGGCCAATCCCTGTCGCTACTGCCACCGAGTATTTAGGCGAAGCATTCCTCAAGCTCCTCGTAATAGATGGAGTAGAGATCAAGACGGTTGCGCATATGGGTAGAGCGATTCCAGCACCATTGCGAACAGCCGTTGAGGAACGAGACCGTGTCTGCCAAGTACCGACATGCGATTTGAGTACCGGACTCGAGATTGATCACATCAAACCCTTTGCTGAGGGTGGCCCTGCAAGCCTCGAGAATCTCGTACGCCTCTGCAGACGTCATCACCTCCAAAAAACACATGACGGATACCGCCTCGTGAGAAACAAGGCCGCCGATGGCGAGCGGAGCGCCTGGGCGTGGCGAGCACCGCCCGACCTAAAACGTTCCGGGTAGGGAGCGTCTCTTGGATCTAGCGATAACCAAATAATCTTCAGACGAAGATGCCCATACGGGCCTGTGACCTGGATAAACGCGTGGAGATGTCGATGCTGACTCCACGCCAATAAGTCAGATCAGGGGCTTATGTGGCCATTTAGCGAAATTGTGGCCAAAGGTTCCATTGTTGCTGGTGTTGTTACTGTTACTCTCAACAATGTGGCAGCCACAAAGACATCCAGAGCACGCAGACGTACCTCCGCACGCAAGTCAAACCGCCGGGTTACGCGTAGACCAACTACCAAAAGCACTCGTCGGGGCACAAGAGCCCGTTCGACGCGATCAACGACTTACGCGCGCTCACCTCAGTCCAGAGTGCGCCTGGCTTGGACAGAGCAACTCGGCGGGCATGCCGCCGATGCAGTCGCTATTGCGCTCGTCTCAGTAGGAGTCTTAACAGCGCTCGCTCTACTCACTGATCTAGCTGGGCCATTTGGCTCGGCCTGCCAGTCGGTCATCACGCTCCTCGCCGGTCGCGGCGCGTTCTTGGTCCCGACGCTCTGCGTCGCAGTCGCCGCTGACCTCCTCTGGCACCGCGGCCCCGACTCGACATCGGGGACCAAGAAGAAAGCCTCAACCTCAAAATCAGCATCATCAAAATCTGCTGAGGAGGGTTCCGTTCACCTGCTGCGTATCGGGGTCGGCCTGTCGCTACTAGTGGGCGGCCTCCTCGGCCTTCTCTCTCTAGGCAACCCGGTCTTAGACACAACAGCTGTGGCGCTGCGCGATTCAGGAGGGATCATCGGAGCCATCGTTGCTGTTCCGCTGTCTTCACTACTTGGAACCGTTGGCTCTGCAGTGGTGCTTGTCGCAGTCGCTGCCACAGGCGCGCTCGTGGCGACTGGAACCTCTCTTGCTCGTGTTGGTGCGGCTCTTGGTGTCGCATGGAGGTCTGTATCCGGATTTGTAAGTCGCTTCCTAGAGCTCGACGCGAGTTCTGACGCTGAGTCCGATGACTCTGATGAGCTAAACCTCGACGATGAACTCGAGTCTGCCGAGGCCGAGCAGAAGCCAGCGCGTAAGCGCCGCGCAACTGTCGAGACAGTCGTTACTCCAGATGTCGATTCCGATACCGAAATCGATGCGCCTGAGCCGGTCGTCGCCGTAGTCCCTCAAGTAGTTACTCAAGAGGTTCTCCCCGAGGTCGAAGCTGACGCGACAGCTGATGAGCAAGATGGTGACCTTCGCCTTGATGTGAGCGTCCCCGCTCATACCAACTGGGAGTTGCCACCGGTAAACCTGCTGCGTCTATCGCAGCATAAAGAGCTTGATACACGTGGAATCGAGGCATCTGGTGCGGTCTTAGAGCAGACGCTTAGAGACTTTGGAGTAGATGCACAGCTTGTAGGAATGACTGTTGGGCCCACCGTTACGCGCTACGAGCTCGAGCTAGCTGCCGGGGTCAAAGTCAATAAAGTCACGGGGCTCAGCCACGACATTGCATATGCAATGGCGAGTGCAGATGTGCGCATCTTGGCGCCGATTCCAGGGCGCTCAGCCATTGGCGTTGAGGTTCCAAATAAGCAACGTCAACTCATAACACTCGGTGACATCCTCACATCAGATGAGGCCGCCAAGGCAACACACCCTCTTGAGGTAGGCCTCGGGCGCGATATTGCAGGCACCTCCGTGATGCTGAATCTTGCAACGATGCCTCACCTCCTAATTGCTGGTGCAACGGGCTCAGGTAAATCTTCATGCATAAACAGCATCATCACCTCGCTGCTTCTGCGCTCTACACCAGATCAGGTTCGCCTTATTCTTGTAGACCCCAAGCGTGTAGAGCTCGGTCAATACAACGGGCTTCCTCACCTTCTAACAGAGGTAGTTGCAAATCCAAAACGCGCTGCAAATGCACTCGAGTGGTGTGTACGCGAGATGGAGATGCGCTACGAACTTCTCGCCGAAATCGGGGCTCGCGACATAACTGGCTACAACGCCATGTTCGACCGCGGAGACCTGCCGACAGCGGAGAATCCTGATCCTCTTGGTGGACGCAACTACGACCGCCTTCCATTCATCGTCATCGTTATTGATGAGCTCAACGACCTAATGATGGTCGCAGCTCGCGATGTGGAGAACAGCATCTGCCGTATCGCCCAGATGGCGCGTGCAGTTGGAATCCATTTGATCATCGCTACACAGCGTCCATCTGTGGATGTCATTACCGGTGTTATCAAGGCAAATGTTCCGAGCCGCTTAGCTTTTAGCGTTACGAGCATTGCAGATTCTCGAGTGATCCTCGATCAAGCAGGGGCCGAGAAACTCATCGGCCAAGGCGACATGCTTGCCGCACCTGCATCTGGTCGACCAGCGCGCGTTCAGGGCTCATGGGTCGATGAAGACTGCGTGCGCAAAGTCGTTGCATTCTGGAAACGTCAGGTCACTGAGGTCCAGTATGTAGATGGAGTTCAGGGTTCGGAGAACGGTTCCTCAGGGTCAACTGGAGATGCCGACGATGGCGATGACGAATTGCTAATGCAGGCAATGGAGCTAGTCGTTCGCAGCGGCCTCGGTAGCACGAGCATGCTCCAGCGAAAGTTGCGCGTTGGTTTTGCAAGAGCGGGGCGTCTCATGGACCTACTCGAGAATAAGGGCGTAGTTGGTCCGTCTGAGGGCTCTAAGGCTCGCAGCGTGCAGATGACGGTTGAGGAGTTCGAAGAGATGCAGGCACGCGCCTAAATCTTTGCTTCGCAGGTAGTTGTTGCTGCGCAGATCGGTAGGATGCGCGTATGGCACAGCGCTTCTTCATCGAGACCCTTGGTTGCCCGAAGAACGCCGTCGACTCAGACAAGGTAACCGCAACACTTCTTGCTGATGGCTTAGTTGCCGCGGAGAGCCCTGAAGAAGCCGATCTAGTTGTAGTCAACACCTGTGCATTTATTGAAGCGGCTCGCCAGGAGTCCATCGACACTGTTCTTGCTCTCTCAGATAGGCGCCGCGACGGAGCCCGAATTGTTGTCACCGGCTGTATGGCCGAACGTTACGGTGACGAACTCGCCGAGGCTCTCCCTGAGGTTGATGCAGTCGTAGGTTTCGCAGGCGAAGGGGATCTGGCATCGGTATTGCTTGGTCGACCATCCGGGGGAGTGAGGGATCTGCTTGATCTTCCTCGACCTGCTCCGCGCGCACCTTGGGCATATGTGAAGATTGCGGAAGGCTGTGACCGGGCCTGTGCCTTCTGCGCTATTCCTTCATTCCGCGGAGCGCAGCGCTCGCGCACACCAGAGTCGATTTTGTTGGAGTCCAAGTCGTTGGTCGAGGGCGGCGCATACGAGTTGGTTCTCGTAGCGCAGGACCTTGCATCGTATGGGCGCGACACTGGGAATCCTGGTGCACTTGCGCCGTTGCTTCGAGAGCTTGATCTACTTAGGGCAGATGGGCTTCAGCGCGTCAGGCTCCTATATCTATATCCGTCGGAGGTCCGCGACCCGCTCATCTCTACAATGCTTGAGCTCGAGTCGGTAGTTCCCTATTTCGACCTATCGCTTCAGCACGCATCCGCTCCATTGCTGCGTCGCATGAAGCGCTGGGGTAACGGGGATAAATTTCTCAAAGCGATTGATGGGATTAGAGCTGCTGAGCCAGAGGCTGCATTTCGCTCATCTTTCATAGTCGGATTCCCAGGAGAGACTGAGCAAGACCACTCTGAGTTGCTCGATTTTCTTCGTGCTGCATCCCTGGATTGGGCTGGACTCTTTGCTTTCTCTCCCGAGGAGGGCACCGCAGCCTTAACTCTTGATCGCACAGTCGATGAGGCGACGATCAGTGAGCGACTGCGCGAATGCTCTGAGATTCAAGACCCAATTACAGCAGCCCTACGCGACTCGCTCGTTGGGACAGAGGCTCAAGTACTTATCGACTCCACTGAAGGTGGAGACGCTGTTGGGCGCACTCATCGTGAAGCGCCTGAGATCGATGGTGTGGTGCGTGTGTCGGAGGCTTTTGCAAGGCCTGGAGCTCTAATAACAGTGCGAATTCGAGAAGCAATAGGCCCAGACCTGATTGCGGATCCGGTGCGGGCGGGGGTCTCATCGTGAGTGCGCCGATGGAGCGTCTACGCAGGTTTGGTCCTGGCGCAATTCGAACACCTGCCAATGTCATAACCTCGCTTCGTTTGGTCTTAGCAATCCCAGCGCTTTTTTTGATAGTTGATTTGGGCTCAACTTGGTTGACAGTTGGGCTCTGGTTTGTTTTGAGTGTCACAGACGGCCTCGACGGTTGGATCGCGCGACGCGATGGCACTACTCGTGCAGGTGCATTCTTGGATCCACTCGCCGATAAGTTTCTTGCTGTCGGCGGATTTAGCGCGCTTGCGATTCGTGGAGACATTTCGTGGATACCTGTCATCGTGATTGCCGGGCGCGAAGTGCTTATCTCTATCTACCGTTCAATCGAAGGTCGAAAGGGCATTTCGCTTCCTGCGCGTCAACTTGGTAAGTGGAAAACCTTTATACAGATGTCTGCGATTGGTTTTGTGCTGCTCCCACTTACCGCCGATCTGCGTTGGCTCTGGCTGAGTGCAATTTGGGCAGCAGTTGTGCTTACCGTCGTCTCAGGAATTGATGTAATAGTGGCCGCTCGCCGCCAAACTGCTGGAGATAATTTGTGAAGGTAGATGTGCTCGCTGTCGGGACAGAGTTACTACTCGGTCAGATCGTAGATACGAACTCCTCATGGATAGGAGAGCAGTTAGCGGGCGCCGGCATCGATACCTATGAGCACCGAAAGATTGGTGACAATCTCGATCGTGTTGTGCGCTGCATCGAGTCCATGCTTGAGACAGCAGACGCAGTCATTATCTGCGGTGGTCTAGGCCCCACCCCTGATGATCTGACTCGCGAAGCAATCGCTCAGGTGATGGGCGTTCCCTTAGAGCGCAGGGAAGAGTTGGTCGATTGGATCGCATCCCTCTTTGGCGGTCGCGGGAGGCAGATGCCGGAGAACAATCTTCGACAGGCTGATGTTCCAGTTGGTGGAGATGTACTCCCTAATCCGATCGGCACCGCACCTGGGCTGAAGTGCGAATTCAATGGCAGCGTTATATATGCAGTCCCGGGAGTTCCATACGAGATGCAGCGCATGGTAAATGAGCACGTGATTCCTGATCTGTTGGAGAGAACAGGGGAGCGCGCGGTGATCCTCAATCGGTCCCTTAAAACTTGGGGGGCATCGGAGTCCGGACTCGCAGAGATGATTGCGAGGCAGGTCGATGACCAGTCGAATCCGTCAATAGCATTTCTGGCGCGCGGGATCGAGGGGATAGTGGTTCGGCTAACTGCTAAGGCAGCGACGCTCGAGGATGCAGCAGCGCTCATTGCTCCCGAGGAAGCGAAGCTCCGATCAACTCTGGGCGATCTGATTTTTGCAGTTGATGACGAGACCATGGAGGAGGCTGTCCTCTCGCGCCTAGAGGCTCGTGGCTGGACACTCGGAGTCGCTGAGTCGTTAACTGGAGGCCTAGTTGGTTCGCGTATCGCTGGCATCCCAGGTGCAAGTAAAACCTTTAGAGGAACAATCGGTTCGTATGCAACTGAGGTGAAGCGCTCGCTGTTAGGTGTTACCGCAGAGCATGTGGTGAGCGCTGAGTGTGCGAAAGAGATGGCCGAGGGGGCTCGTCGAGTGCTTGGTGCCGACGTGGGCATCTCAGTTACCGGTGTAGCCGGCCCCGATTCTCAAGACGGCGCTCCCGTTGGCACAGTTTGGTTTGGGCTTGCTCTGCCTGGCCTGCCGGTTGAGGCGGTAACTACGCGCTTGCCAGGGGATCGTGAACGCATCAGGCAGTTCTCAACGATCTCGCTGATGAATCTTCTGCGTATGCGCCTCGATGCACTTAAATAAAGATGCACTTAAATAACGATGCACTTAAATAAAGATGCACTTAAATAAAGATG